>JASHSZ010000697.1 GCA_030040815.1 Streptosporangiaceae bacterium | reverse complement strand
GAGCATCAGGCTCGGTGCCGGGCATGACGAGCGCCGCCGCTTCCGCGTCGGCGGTTGCGCTGGCGCGCAGCATCAGCAGGCTCGCGGCCGGTGCACCCTCGTCCAGGAAATAACGCCGGAACGCACGGTCATAGGCGGGTATGTCGTCCGCCCTGCTCACTAGCGTCGTCCGGCCAGCCCAGTACAGATCGAGCAGGTCGGTGGGTCGAGCGGAGCCATCGCCGAGCAGTAGGTCAGCACGTCACCTGTGCCTACCGTCAACCCGTCGGCGCGTAGCTCACGCGCGAATCCGACCAGGACCCCGGTAAACGCCGCGCTCTCAGGCACCCGAGGTGATCTCTTCCAGGTTGTCCCGGACGAGGTCGAGATCGTCCCGGTCCTTAATGACCGCGCCAAGCGTGTCGCCGGCCGTCTCCGCGGTCAGGTCTGTCCCACCCAGGAAGCCGAGCGTGCGAACCCAGTCGATGGTCTCGGCGACTCCTGGGGGCTTGGCCAGGTCAAGCTCGCGAAGCCGGTGGACAGCGCGCACGACCTTGCGCGTGAGCTGCTCGGCGGCGGCGGGCTCGCGAACGAGCACAATCTCGACCTCGCGCTCCTGGGTGGGGTACCCGATCCAGTGGTACAGGCATCGGCGACGCAGCGCGTCGTGGAGTTCCCTGGTCCGATTGGAGGTGAGGATCACCGCGGGCGCTGACTCTGCCGTGATGGTCCCGATCTCCGGGATGCTGATCTGGAAGTCGGACAGCACTTCCAGCAGGAAAGCTTCGAATTCGTCGTCGGCGCGGTCGACCTCATCGATGAGCAGGACCGCCTGGTCACCAGCCCGGACGGCCTCCAGCAGTGGCCTCTCCAGCAGGAACTTTGGACCGAACAGCCGGTCGACGGCTTGCTCATCGGTCGCCTGGTGCTCCGAAAGAGCCCGGATCTGCAGCATCTGGCGGGCGTAGTCCCACTCATAGAGCGCCTGGTTGGTGTCGATGCCCTCATAGCACTGCAGCCTGATCAGCTTGCGGCCGAAGATCGCGGCGAGGACCTTGGCCAACTCGGTCTTGCCGACGCCCACTTCGCCCTCGAGCAGCAGCGGCCTGCGCAGCGACAACGAAACGAGCAGCGCGGTGGCTAGCCCTCGGTCGGCCAGGTAACCACCCTGCCTCAGGCTCCGGGTCAGCTCACCGACGGTTGCGGGGTACTCCACTGAGCGATCTCCTCGCCGTCAGGTGCCTCAGCGTCCGGTCAGCGCGCTTCGTCAGTCCCCAGCACGAGGTCACGAACGGTGCCGCCAGCCTGGTTGAGCTTTCCCTCACGTGCCAGCCGAGCCCGCCAGGCCGCAGTCAGGTCCTCCTCGCCCTCGCCCTCAGCAAAGCTGTCGAACCCGACCCCGGCGTCGTCCATTTTCTTGCAGGACTTCTGCCCGCACGCATCGTCCAGGTCTGTGGCACTCTGACCCTGGCTGCGCCAGACCTCTCGCAGCACATCGAGCGCCTCAGCAGGCTCTGCGCCCATATCGGACATCCCTTCGGTCCCGCCTCACACTTATCTGACTGTAACCCCGGACCCAGGGCGGTAGCGAACCCGCACTAAGTGATCTGTTAGTCCTCGGCCGCGTTGGGCCCTGACTGTCGGGGAGGCTCGGCATGATGGTCTCGACCTCATTACCTGGGCCCGGGGAGGCGTGCCAGTGGAACTCACCATGGCAGCGAGCAGAATGGCGACCGTGCCGGATATCACCTTCCGCAGCGACATGACCGTGGAACTGGTCAAGCACGCGGCCTCGGACGCCGACGTTATCTGGTCTGCCCGGGTCTCGACCAGGGGCGAGCAGTCGCTGGCCGACGTCCACGCTGATCCCGAGCGCTCCGCGGGGCTGATCAACTACCTGATGCGCGACCGGCACGGCACTCCGTTTGAGCACTCCTCCATGACGTTCTACGTCAGTGCCCCCATTTTTGTCTTCCGTGAGTTCATGCGCCATCGCACGTTCAGCTACAACGAGGAGAGCGGGCGGTACCGCAAGCTCGAGCCGGTCTTCTACGTGCCGGGACCGGACCGCAAGCTGGTCCAGTCGGGCAAGCCCGGCGCGTACGAATTCAGCGCTGGCACCGCTGAGCAGCACTCGCTGGTGACCGACACAGTTGAGGCGGCATGCCGTCAGTCGTATGCGGCGTACCTGGAGATGCTCGACGCCGGGGTTGCACGTGAGGTGGCTCGCACGGTCCTGCCGGTGGGCCTCTACTCGTCCATGTACGCCACCTGCAACGCCCGCGCGCTGATGAACTTCTTGTCGCTCCGCGTGAAGCATGCCGACGCTACGTTTCCGTCGTTCCCGCAGCGCGAGATTGAGATGGTCGCCGAGCAGATGGAAGAGCTGTGGGCCGGGCTGATGCCACTGACCCACGCCGCGTTCGAACGCAACGGTCGCGTCTGTCCCTAGGGAATTTCCGTCGTCGACACCATGAACGTTTCCTGCTGACCCGTGATCAGCGGAGGCAACTCTGCCCGGTGCTGCTGCGCGCGAGTCGAGTCAGGGTTGGCACGAACCGCCGCGTCGATGCGTTCATACGCGCCGCGATCGTCGTACTCCCACACCGCGATCACCCAGCCGTCCTCGGCCTCCCAGCGGCCGATCAGCCGGGCTCCATGCCGAAGCTGAACCGGCAGCGCGAGGTGCCCGTTGACGCGGAGGCTCCACACCTCGTTGACGCCAACTCCGCCAGTGAGCGGTTCGCTGCGAACGACGTCGTCACCCCACTGCTCGAGTGCCTCCCATCCCACCGGCCACATCTTCGCAGAGGGTACTGAAGCGCTCGACGAGATTTACTATGGCCCGATGGCCCGGCGAGGCGAGTCCGCGTGACCCTCATCGGCGTGCCGGAGAGGTTCGCTGCCGACACCGTGGCCCGTGAAGGCGAACCCGCCTGGCCATGGCTGGCTCGGCTTCCGGAGCTGTTCAGCACACTGTGCGCGCGATGGGGTTTGCGGGTAACCGGCGATCCGATGCACGGCTACATGGCGCTCGTGGTGCCTGTGCTCCGCGGTGATGCTCGGTACGCGCTCAAGGTGTCGTGGATCGACGATGAGACGGTGAACGAAGCGGCAGCGCTTGCGCTGTGGAATGGCGGCGGCGCCGTGCGGCTATTCGACGCGGACTACGCGGCGGGGGCGCTGCTGCTCGAATGGCTCGATCCGCAGCGCCACCTCGCGGAGGCGGACCTGAGCATCGCCGTACCGACCGCCGGGCGATTGCTGCGGCGGCTGGCCGTACCCGTGCCAGAGCAGTGGCCCGCACGCCCGGTCCCCTGGCTGCGGCAGTGGGCACTGGCCCTGGCCGCGGAACTGCCGGGCCGCTGGCGGGCCGCCGGGCAGCCGTTCCCCGAGCGCCGCCTGGACGCGGCGGCCGACGTAGCTACCGCGCTCGCCCCGCGTGCCGGAGGGATGCTCGCCAACCGGGACATGCACTACCACAACGTGCTGGCAGGGGAGCGTGAACCCTGGCTGGTGATCGACCCGAAGGTAATGCGCGGCGACGCTGAGTTCGGCCTCGCGCCGCTGCTGTGGCGCAGGCTGGGGGAGGCGGGCGGACCGGCCGGGCTGCGGCGCCGGTTCGACGCCCTGGTGGACGAGGCCGGGCTCGACGCGCAGCTGGCGCGGGGCTGGACGCTGCTGCGGGCCGTCGACTACCAGCTGTGGGGCCTAAGCCTCGGCCTCACCGAGGATCCCGCGCTCTGCGCGACCGTCATCGACTGGCTCTCCCTCGCCGACGGGCCGTGACCCCCACCGCCGCCAGCTGCGCCTACAGCCGGTCCGGAAGCGTCGGCTCGGTCATGGGCACCGCTTAGCTGGTTGTCAGAATCACAGCCAGAATGCCGTCATAACCAGCCCAGATGTGGACCCTACGAATGTGTCGCACACCCACCAGCCCCGAAAACTGTCGGAGCCACCGCATAACCGACCATGAAGCCGGAACCCTGCGCCCGCGAGTAAGCCTGCGTGTCAATGGTCGAGGGGCCGATCGCGAGCGACGACGCAAGTCGCCGTCGACACCGTGGGTCCAGGACGACGCGGCTGGCTAGCTGGCTGACCCTACTGACCGTAGGGCCAGCAACACTGACGCTGTAGGGGCGCACCGCTCTTACCTGGGTGGGCCTGGGAGGACTTGAACCTCCGACCTCTTCCTTATCAGGGAAGCGCTCTAACCGTCTGAGCCACAGGCCCCGAAGCGTTACCGGCTGGGCCGGTGCGTCCGCCACGCCGGGTTAGGTTACCGCAAGCTGGGACGCGTTGCTCAGTCAGTCTCCTTCAGCGTGACCTCTATGCCTCCGGTCAGCTTAGTGATCAGGTTATAGAGGGCCGCCCCGATCGTTGCCAGCGCGGTGAATAGGATCGCGTTGATTGCGCCGATAAGAGCCGCGTAGCCAAGCCAGCGCCGCGCGCTGAACCAGGCCGCCGCGTCGGCGCCAGGGTGGTTCTTCGAATAAGTGACGAGGCCGACTGTCTGCTCGATCTTCGAGAACACTCCGATCCTGGATAGCACATACCAGACTAGTGCGACCGCGACGAACAGGATAATGAACCCGGCCAGTGACAGCAGCGAGCTAAATTTCATCACCGAGAGCGGTTCGATCCGCTGCAGGCTCAGCAGCGCAGTCCGGGCCGGCGGTCCTGGTGGCGGCGCTGGCCGGGTGGTGCCTGGCCCGCGCCCTGGCTGGGACTGCGGCGGCCACGGCCCGGCTGCCTGCCCAGGTGCTCGCGGCGGCAGCTGAGGACGCCCGGTCAGCCCAGCCGGGCCGGGCCGGGGCTTGGTCAGGCTGGCAAACGACGCTCCGATCCGCGAGGCGAATCCGCGCGCGCCGCTTGCGGCGGTCACCATCGCGGCGAGAGCGGAGTCCTGAATCGTGGGACTGGTGCCCGACGCGACTCGCGGCGGAGGGGCCATCAGCGAAGAAATCGGGTGATCCGCCACAGCCGAGGGTATGGCGGGTTCGGAGGTAGCCGCCCAGCCGTTCCCGCCCGAGTAGGCCGGACCACCCACAGGCGCGGCCGCTGTGCCAGGCGGCGGCACCGTTGTCGATGCCGAGTAGGTGCTCGCCTGTTCGGCCGACGTCACCAGCGGCGCCTCAGCCGCGGTGCCGGTCGATTCGACAGCTGACGAGGTGTCGCGCCCCTCCGTCTCGGCAGGCGCATCATCCAGCACGGTCTCGCCGTGCGCCAGCGACGGCTCCGCGCGGTTGTCCACCCCGTCCTCCTCAGCACCGTTCACTGTCCCGAGGTTATC
>JASHSZ010000696.1 GCA_030040815.1 Streptosporangiaceae bacterium | reverse complement strand
TCCCTGACTACGTCAAGCTGGCCGAGGCGTACGGCTGCGTGGGGCTGCGCTGCGACCGCGCCGACGAGGTCGACGCGGTGCTCGACAAGGCGCTGGCGCCGAGTGACGTGCCCGTGGTTGCCGACTTCCGCACCCATGACCGGGAGGGCGTGTTCCCTATGGTGGCGGCCGGACGGCCGAACGACGAAATCCTGCTGGGCCCGGAGTTCAGCGCCGACGAGCAGCGCGCCGCGACGCGCCGGGAAATGGAGCTGTGATGACGACGCACACGCTGTCCGTGCTGGTGGAGAACAAACCAGGCGTGCTCACGCACGTCGCCGGGCTGTTCTCGCGGCGCGCCTTCAACATCGCCTCCCTTGCGGTCGGGCCGACGCACGACGAGCGGGTGAGCCGGATGACCATCGTGGTGGACGGCACGTCCACCAGCGTCGACCAGGTACGCAAGCAGCTGGAGAAGCTGATCCGGGTGCTCAAGGTTGTCGAGCTCGAGGACAACGTCGCGATCGAGCGCGAACTGGCGCTGATCAAGGTGCGTGTCGAGCCAGCACTGCGCGGTCAGCTGCTGGAGGTGGCGGGCGTGTTCAGCGCGAACGTGGTCGACATGAGCCCGACCACGCTGGTGCTCGAGGCCGTCGCCAGCCCCGGCAAGCTGGACGCCCTGCTGGCCATGCTCGACAGCTACGGCACCTGCGAGCTGGTCAGGACCGGCCGGATCGGGCTGGCCCGCGGCGCCAGCGTGATCACCGACGACGCCGGCATGCCCGTCGCCCAGCCGACCGCGCTCGAGGCGACCGCGGCCCGGCGAGGGGAGACCGCCGCCTGACGACCCCGTTCCCTGCCAAAGCTTTCTGATCTTCTACCGAGAGGACGATTCTCCGCCATGGCCACCGTCTACTACGACACTGACGCAGACCTCGGTCTCATCCAGTCCCGCAAGATCGCCGTCCTCGGCTACGGATCGCAGGGCCACGCTCACGCCCTCAGCCTGCGCGACTCCGGCTGCGACGTGCGCGTCGGGTTGCCCGACGGCTCCCGGTCCCGCAAGCGCGCCGAGGCGGCCGGGCTGGAGGTAACTACGCCGGAGCAGGCCTGCTCGTGGGCCGACCTGATTATGGTGCTGACCCCGGACACCACCCAGCGCAAGCTCTACGCCGAGGCGATCGAGCCGAACCTGCGGCCGGGTGACGCGCTGTTCTTCGCGCACGGGTTCAACATCCACTTCGGCTACATCACGGCGCCCGCCTCGGTCGACGTCGCGATGGTCGCGCCCAAAGCGCCCGGTCACCTGGTCCGCCGCCAGTACGAGGAGGGCCACGGCACGCCCGTGCTGGTCGCGGTCGCTCAGGACGCCACCGGCAAGGCCTGGGACCTGGTCAAGTCGTACGCGGCCGCGATCGGCGGCACCAAGGCCGGCGCGCTGGTCACCACGTTCTCCGAGGAGACCGAGAGCGACCTGTTCGGGGAGCAGGCGGTGCTGTGCGGCGGCGTCACCGCGCTGGTGAACGCCGGGTTCGAGACCCTGGTCGCGGCCGGCTACCAGCCGGAGGTCGCCTACTTCGAGTGCCTGCACGAGCTCAAGCTCATCGTCGACCTCATGTACGAGGGTGGCGAGTCGTGGATGCGCTACTCGGTCAGCGACACCGCCGAGTACGGCGACCTGACCCGCGGCCCCAGGGTGATCGGCGACCCGACCAGGCAGGCCATGGCGAAGCTGCTGGCCGACATCCAGTCCGGCGAGTTCGCCCGCGAGTGGGTCGCCGAGGACGACGCCGGACGGCCGAACTTCGAGCGGCTGCGCGCCGAGGCAAGGACCGCGCAGGTCGAGCAGGTCGGCAAGCCGCTGCGCGCCATGATGAGCTGGCTCGGCTCGGCCGCCAAGGAGATGGACGAGTGATGGCTGGGGAGGTATCGGGCGGCGACGTAGCCGACGGCGCCGCCTTCGGGGGGAACGACGGCAGCCAGCGGGTGCATGTCGTGACGCACCTGCCCGGTGACGGCGTCGGACCGGAGGTCACCGAGGTAGCCAGGGTGTGCGTGGACGCGGTCGCTGCGCAGCGCGGCTTCGCGGTGGAATGGCGCGGCTGCCCGCTCGGCGGCCGGCACTACCTGACCACGGGCGAGGTGCTGCCGGATGCCGTGCTCGCCGAGTTGCGGCAGTCCGACGCGGTGCTGCTCGGTGCCGTCGGCACGCCGGAGGTGCCGCCGGGCGTACTGGAGCGCGGGCTGCTGCTGCGGCTCCGGTTCGAGCTCGACCTGTACGTCAACCTGCGACCGTCCAAGCTGCGGCCCGGCATCGGCGGGGCGGTGGGGAAGCACGGGTTCGATGATCTCGACCTCGTGATCGTCCGGGAGAACACCGAGGGCCTGTACGCCGGCGCGGGCGGGACCGTGCACCGAGGCACCGAGTTCGAGACCGCCACCGAGGAGTCGCTGAACACCTGGGCGGGCGTGCGGCGGTGCGTGCGCTACGCCGCTCAGCTCGCGGCGACCCGATCCGGTCGGCTCACCCTGGTGCACAAGACCAACGTGCTAACCCACGCCGGCGACCTGTGGCACCGGGTCGCCCGGCAGGTCGCGGCCGAGGACGGCGTGGAGCTCAGCTACGCGCACGTGGACGCGGCGTGCCTGTGGATGGTGGATGACCCGAAGCGGTTCGACGTCATCGTCACCGACAACCTATTCGGCGACGTCCTGTCCGACCTCGGCGCGGCACTGACCGGTGGCCTGGGCTACGCGCCGAGCGGCAACATCAACCCGGACCGCACCGCGCCGTCGATCTTCGAGCCGGTGCACGGCTCGGCTCCAGATATCGCAGGCAAGGGCCTGGCGAACCCGGCTGGCGCCGTGCTCTCCGCGGCGCTGATGCTCGACCACCTAGGCGAAAGCGAGGCTGCTGGGGACCTGGAGTCGGCCGTTAACGGCGTGCTCGCGACCGGCGCGCCCGCCAGCACCGGCGAGTGGGAGAAGGCGCTGCTGAGCAGGCTCTCGGACGGGGGGCGATGACGGTGGCCGATCAGCAGGCGGAGGATGGCGCGCACAGCGCCGTGCAGCCTGGCGCGCCCAGCGCGACACAGCGGGTGGAGATGTACGACACCACGCTGCGGGACGGCTCGCAGCAGGTCGGGCTCGATCTCACGGTCGCCGACAAGCTGCGGGTGGCGCTGGCGCTCGACGCTCTCGGCGTGGATGTCATCGAGGGCGGCTGGCCGGGCTCCAACCCCAAGGACGCTGAGTTCTTCGACCGAGTTAAGGAACTGGAGTTCCGCAACTCGACGCTGGCCGCGTTCGGAGCGACCCGGCTGCCCGGCCGGCACGTCGAGGACGACGCGTCGCTGAGCGCCCTGATCGCGGCCGAGACGCCCATTGTCACGCTGGTCGGCAAGTCGTGGACGCTGCACGTCGACGAGGCGCTGCGCACCACGCGGGCGGAGAACCTTGCGATGGTCGCCGACTCGATCGCCTACATGGCGGCCGCCGGGAAGCGGGTGGTGTTCGACGCCGAGCACTTCTTCGACGGCTACCGCGCCGACCGCGGGTATGCGCTGGAGGTGCTCGCGGCCGCGGCCGAGGCTGGCGCCGACACCGTGGCGCTGTGCGACACCAACGGCGGCACGCTGCCCGATGACGTAGCCCGGATCGTCGCCGACGTGATCGGGGAGTGCGGCCGCTGGCCGGACCAGCGCGGGTCCGGGGGTCGTCCGCCAGGGCAACGCCTGTCGATCGGCGTGCACTTCCACAACGACGCCGCGTGCGCGGTGGCCAACTCGGTCGTCGCGGTCGGGGCCGGCAGCGTGCACGTGCAGGGCGCCGCCAACGGGTACGGCGAGCGCTGCGGCAACGCCGACCTGTTCTCGATCATCGCCTCGCTCGAGCTCAAGCGCGGCTACTCGCTGCTGCCAGCGGGTCGGCTAGCCGGGCTGGCCATGACGGCGCGCGCCATCGCCGAGGTGGCGAACCTGCCGTTTGAGGCCCGCCAGCCGTACGTGGGCTCGTCGGCGTTCGCGACCAAGGCGGGCCTGCACGCCTCGGCAATCGCCCGGCGCCCGGACGCGTACTCGCACGTACCGCCCGCCGCCGTCGGCAACAAGGCGCAGGTCCTGGTCAGCGAGCTCGCCGGCCGCAGCAACGTGCTGGCGAAGGCGGCCGAGCTCGGGCTCGATCTGTCGGCCGATCCCGATCTGGCCGGCCGGGTGCTGGAGCAGGTGAAGGAGGCCGAGCACCGCGGATACGCGTTCGAGGCCGCCGATGCCTCCTTCGAGCTGCTGGTTCGTCGCAGCGCCGGGGCGCTACCCGCCTGGTTCGAGCTCGAGGGCTACCGGGTCGTCGTCGAGCGGAACGGCGGGGGGTTCCGGGGGGCCGTCCCCCCGGGCCAGCAGGAGGCCGACGATCGCAGCGAGGCGATCGTGCGGATGCTGCTGGGCGAAGCCCGCGTCGTCGCGGTGGGCGAGGGCGTGGGGCCAGTGCACGCGCTGGACCAGGCGCTGCGCCGCGCGCTGTCGGAGGTCTATCCCGAGCTGGCCGGCATTCACCTGATCGACTACAAGGTGCGCATCCTGGACGGCCGGGCTGCTACCAGCGCGGTCACGAGGGTGATGCTGACTTCCGCGGACACCGACGGCGAGTGGACTACGGTCGGAGTGTCCGACGACATCGTGACCGCTTCCTGGGAGGCGCTCACCGATGGCGTGGCGTATGGCTTGCTGCGGGCCGGCGCAGAGCCGCTGGCTGACAAGATCTCGGAGGCTGTCTGATGTCGCACCCGTCAAAACTGCCTAGGCCGCGCTCCGGCCCGCTCACGACCGGGCCGTCGCGCGCAGCCGCGCGGGCGATGCTGCGCGCCGTCGGGCTGTCAGAGGAGGACCTGGAGCGGCCGCAGGTCGCGGTCGCCTCGTCCTGGAACGAGGTGACCCCGTGCAACGTGCACCTGAACGGGCTTGCGCTGGCAGCCAAGGAAGGCGTCCGGCAGGCCGGCGCGGTACCCCTGGAGTTCGGCACCATCGCGGTGTCCGACGGCATCTCGATGGGCAGCGAGGGCATGAAGGCCTCGCTGGTGTCCCGCGAGGTCATCGCCGACTCGGTCGAGCTCATGGTGGAGGCCGAGCAGTTCGACGCACTGGTCACGATCGCCGGCTGCGACAAGTCCCTGCCGGGCATGCTCATGGCGTGCGGTCGGCTCGACATCCCGTCGATCTTCCTCTACGGCGGGACGATCCTGCCCGGCTATGTGCACGGCAAGTCGATCACCATCCAGGACGTGTTCGAGGCGGTCGGCGAGCACTCAGCCGGCACGATGACGGACGCGGACCTGCTGGCGGTCGAGCGGGCGGCCTGCCCTGGCGCCGGCTCGTGCGCGGGCATGTACACCGCCAACACCATGTCGATGTGCGCCGAGGCCCTCGGTATGACGCTGCCGGGTGAAGCGTCGGCGCCCGCAGTGTCGGCCGAGCGCACCGATCTCGCGCGGCGCACCGGCGCGGCGGTGGTGGCAGCGCTCGCGGCCGGGCTGCGACCGTCGCAGATCATGACCAGGGCGGCGTTCCTCAACGCGGCCACGGTCGTGATGGCCACCGCCGGGTCGACCAACGCGGTGCTGCACCTGCTCGCCATCGCGCACGAGCTCGGCGTCGAGCTGACCCTCGACGACTTCGACGAGGTGAGCCGGCGCACGCCGGTGATCGCCTCGGTGCGGCCCTCCGGCCTGTACGTGATGAGCGAGCTGGACCAGGTCGGCGGCGTGCCGGTCATCCTGCGCGAGCTACTGTCCGCCGGGCTGATCGACGGCGACGCCATGACGGTGAACGGGCGCACCCTCGGCGACAACGTGGCCGACGCGTTCGAGCCGGACGGCAACGTGGTGCGGCCGGTCAAGGACCCGTTCAAGCCGGACGGCGGGCTGGCCGTGCTGCGCGGCTCGCTCGCCCCGAACGGCGCCGTGGTGAAGACGCCGGGTATCGAGGCGCTGCGGTTCGAGGGCCGAGCGCGCGTCTTCGAGCGCGAAGAAGACTGCTTCGCCGCGGTCACGGCGGGTCAGGTTGCCAGGGGCGACGCCCTCGTGATCCGGTACGAGGGGCCCAGGGGCGGACCCGGCATGCGCGAGATGCTGGCCGTGACCGCGGCGATCAAGGGCGCGGGCCTCGGCAAGGACGTGATGCTGCTGACGGACGGCCGGTTCTCCGGCGCGACCTTCGGCGCGTGCGTCGGGCACGTGGCTCCGGAGGCGTGGGACGGCGGGCCGATCGGGCTCATCCGTGACGGCGACCCGGTCACGCTCGACGTGGTCGAGCGGCGGCTGGAACTGGGCGTCGACGACGCTGAGCTGGAGCGGCGCCGGGCGGACTGGCGGCAGCCGGCGCCGAACTACACCACGGGCGCGATGGCCAAGTACGCGGCGCTGGTCTCTGGCGCGGACCGCGGCGCCGTGTGCACGGTCCCCGGCACCCGGTAGCGTCCACCGGCACGACGGCGATCCGACCGCGGCCGGCGTCCTGGCCGAACCGACGATGACCGGCCGGAACGCCGGCCGCGGGGACTCAGCGGAAGCACTCGGCGGCTGCTGCGTCCTCGCCAGCCGCGCGAGCAGCGAACGGATCCATCTGTCGCGTCGCCGCGCGCACGACCGCGCCGAGGTCGACGGGCGAGCGGGGGTTGTACACCGGCCCGGTGCCATCACTGAGGAGCGAGGCGGCCATCGCTGCGCCCCGGGCGTCGATGGGGAGGCCGCCGGTGAGGACGGAGATCATCGCGCGCAGATCGTCTCTCGCGGCGAGGACGGCGCTACGGTCCAGCGGCGCCCGCGCGGAGCCCGGCACGGGCGGCCGGCTGGCCCGGTCCAGGACGCTGGCCCAGCACTGGGCGAGTTCCCGCCGGGCTGCCTGGGACACGATCCCGCGGGCTCGGATGGCCAGGAGCTGGCTGGATCGGGGCGGACACCCGGCTGCGAGCTGGCGATCAAGGGTAGCCGCGAGCGCGCGAGCCAGCAACCGGTCCCACGACCGCTCGTGCCTCGGTGCTGCGCTGTGAGCAGGGGATTCGTGCCGCAGTTCGGTCTTCATGCTTCGATCCTGGCGGTCGACACCGGAATTGGTAAGTGGCAGAATTGACCTTATGCGCAACGATGCTGCCAAGTTGACCGCAGCTGGTCTGGCCGACCTGAGCGCCGGCCGCGCGATGGGATCGCGCCAGCGTGCGCACACCGTCGCCATCGTCGTGTATGACGGGGCCACTGTCTTCGAGCTGGGGATTGCCTGTGAAATCTTCGGCGACCACTGGTCGGCGCTGCTCGGCATTCCCTGGTACCGCTCGCTCGTGTGCGCGCTGATGCCAGGGCCGGTCACGGTCGACGCAGGATTCCAGCTGCGGGCCGAGCACGGGGCAGATCGAATCGTCAGCGCTGACACGGTGATCGTCCTGCCGAGCGTGGCCGCGGAGGTCCCTGCCGGGATTTCCGCGGTACTCCGGCGCGCGCACTCCCGAGGCAGTCGCATGGTGTCGCTGTGCACCGGCGCGTTCGCGCTGGCAGCTGCCGGATTGCTCGACGGTCGGCGTGCGACCACGCATTGGACAGAATGCGGCGACCTGGCGCGCCGGTATCCGAAGGTGACCGTGGACCCGGGCGTTCTGTTCGTGGACGAGGGCGACGTGTTGACTTCCGCTGGCAGTGCCGCGGGCATCGACCTGTGCCTGCACCTGGTCCGGCAGGACTACGGCTCCGAGATCGCCACCCAGCTCGCCCGGCAGCTCGTCGTCGCGCCTCAGCGCGAAGGCGGACAGGCGCAGTACATTGCCGCGCCGATGCCGGAGCTCGACAGCTCCAGTCTGTTCGCCGATACCGTCACCTGGCTCCAGGAGCACCTGAACGAGCCGATCACCGTCGAAGAAC
>JASHSZ010000695.1 GCA_030040815.1 Streptosporangiaceae bacterium | reverse complement strand
GGCCGATGCGGTCGAGGTCGTCGGCGTGCCCGGTGTCTGCGTCCTGGTCCCGCAGCGGCAACATCGCGCAGCGCCAGAAGTCCAGCACTGGCCTGTCCTCCTGATCAGTCGTGGTGATCCGCAGCGCCGCGAGTCCGGTCGGAGCACGACCGGGCCGGGAGGTGTTCTGCCGCAGCCCGACAACTTGCGTCCGGGTGCGCAGCGTGTCGCCCAGCACCGGAGCACGCCGGAACGCCAGCCCGCGGTAGAACAGGTTGGCGCGGACCTGCCGGGTGACAACGGTGGACTGGCCGATAGCGACGTCCCAGACCAGCGCGGGCGGCGCGAGCGGCCCGCCACCGGTGACCTCGCGGCACAGGTCGTGATCAAGCGCCAGCGCCAGCCGGTCGCCGATGATCGCCTGGTGCGCGACTGCCAGGCCTTCGGTCAGCGTCACCCCGGGCGCGCTGGCGAACTCCTTGCCGACGCTCAGGTCGTCAAAGAACGGTCCATGACCGGCCGGGATTGCGTCACTCCTTACCATCTAGGCGTGAGTGGTCTTTCCGCCGAGGAGCAGGCCGTCGTCGCCACGGTGGCGGAGTTCGTGGACAGGGACGTGCGGCCGGTGGTGCGCGAGCTTGAGCATGCCAACGAGTATCCCGAGAATCTCATCGCGCAGATGAAGGCCCTCGGCATTTATGGCCTCGCGGTCCCGGAGCCCTACGGCGATGCGCCGGTGTCGACGCCGTGTTATGCGGAGGTAACCGCGGAGCTGGCCAGGGGCTGGATGAGCCTGGCTGGCGCGATGGGCGGCCACACCGTGGTCGCCAAGCTGCTGCTGGCGTTCGGTACCGAGGAGCAGAAGCAGCGCTACTTGCCGCGGATGGCAACCGGCGAGGTGCGCGCGACGATGGCGCTGACCGAGCCGGGCGGCGGGTCGGACCTGCAGGCGATGACGACGATCGCACGGCCGGAGCCCGACGGCGGGTATGTGGTCAGCGGGGCCAAGACCTGGATCACCAACGCGCGCCGTTCCCAGCTGATCGCGCTGCTGTGCAAGACCGATCCGACGGCGGTGCCGCGGCACCGGGGCGTGAGCATCCTGCTGGTCGAGCACGGGCCTGGCCTGACGGTCTCGCGCGACCTGCCCAAGCTCGGCTACAAGGGCGTCGAGAGCTGCGAGCTGTCGTTCGATGGCTACCACGCGCGGGCGGATGCTCTGCTGGGCGGCGAGCCGGGCCGCGGCTTCCCGCAGATGATGAAGGGCTTGGAGATCGGCCGGATCCAGGTGGCGTCGCGGGCGGTGGGCGTGGCACAGGCCGCGTTCGACGACGCGCTGTCCTACGCCCAGCAGCGGTCGAGCTTCGGCCAGCCGATCTGGCGCCACCAGCAGATCAGCGCCTACCTCGCCGATATGGCCACCAAGCTGACCGCGTCCCGCCAGCTCGTCCGGTTCGCGGCCGAGCGCTACGACGCCGGTGAGCGATGTGACATGGAAGCCGGCATGGCGAAGCTGTTCGCCTCCGAGGCGGCCATGGAGATCGCCCTCAACGCGGTGCGGATTCACGGCGGGTACGGCTACTCCACCGAATTCGACGTAGAGCGGTACTTCCGAGACGCGCCGCTGATGATCGTCGGCGAGGGCACCAACGAGATCCAGCGCAACGTCATCGCGCAGCAGCTGGTCGCCCGTGGCGGCCTGGACCGTTAGCGCCACGGCCTGGACTAACCGCCGTGGCGCCACACCGGTTTGCGCTTTTCGAGGAACGCGTGCATGCCCTCGCGGGCGTCGGGGAGCTGACTGGTGGCCGCCATTACCTCGACCGCATAGGCGTAGGCCTTCGGCTGGTCGAGGTCGATCTGCGCGTACAGCGCCTGCTTGCCGATGCCCTTGCTCTCCGCCGACCCGCGGGTCACGCGTTCCAGCAGGTCGGCGGTAGCAGAATCCAGCTGGCTGGCGGGCACGACGCGGTTGACCAGGCCCCACTCCAGGGCCGTCTGCGCGTCAATGGTGTCCCCGGACAGCGCCATCTCCGCGGCCCGCTTGCGCCCGACGTTCCGCGCGATCGCCACCATCGGCGTGTGGCAGAACCAGCCGCCCTTGCCGCCTGGCGCGGCAAATCCCGCATTGTCGCTCGCCACCGCGAGGTCTGCGGCCGCAACGAGCTGGCAGCCCGCCGCGGTGGCCAGGCCGTGCACGCGCGCGACCACAGGCTGAGGTACCTGCTGCATGAGGTTCATCAGCTCGGTGCACGTGGCCAGCAGCGACCGCACCGCCGCCAGGTCCGCGTCCGCCACGTCGGCAAAGTCGTGCCCGGCGCAGAACACTGGCCCGCTGCCGGCCAGCACGATGCCGAGCGCGTCACTGCTGCCGACGTCGGTGAACGCGGCGATCAGCTCGCGCATGTGCGCAGTCGACAGGGCGTTACGTCGCTCTGGCCGGTTCATGGTGATGGTGGCGAACTCCCCGGACCGGTCCACCAGGATGTGCTCGAAGCCCATGACCACCTCTATCAGGGAACGCCAGCCGGGACCCGCTCCGGATCTGGCACGTGCTCAGGCGCCGCGGGCCGGTCAGCCGGACCAGCGATGATCCGCCAGTCCGCCTGCCTGAGGAGCCGATCGAGGTGGCCGGGCTGCAGTTGCGGTGGCGGAGACACGTGCCGACCGCCATCCGGCGTTTTGGGCTCCGGCCCCGGCCCACGCGGTCCGCCGCCGCCCCCGCCGCCATCCGGCCGCAGCCCGGTGTCTCCGGTAAACATCCCGGCCCAGGCACCGAGCCCGGCGCCGACCACCGGAAAGATAAGCAGCACGAGCAGGAACCCGGCTCCGGCCTCGGTTATCCCGACCTCAAAGTGGTACACCGAGCCCGGCGGCGCGTTCTCGCCGGGCAGCGTCCACTGCAGCCCGGGCGCGGCGTGCGGCAGCAGCGCGATGGTAGCGATGCCGAGGAGGGAAACGACCAGTGCGGCGGCGAAGCCGACGCACGCCCCGGCGGCAAGGCCCTGCCGGGCACGCACGTCGCGCACTGCCAGACCGCCGGCCCGGCTCGCCGCGCGGCGCGCCGCCACGACTGAAGCCGCGATGGTGGCGGCGAGCACCAGCGGCACCGCGAGTACCTTGCCCACCTGGTACAGCACCGCGAGCGTCCCATTGTCGATGTGGAGCCTGTCGGCAAGCGGTCGCAGGCCGTACACCGCAACGCCGATGACCACTCCGCCCCCGCCGCCGATCACCGACGTCGTGCGTCGGGCCGGCGTGCGCTGGGATGTGACGGCGAGCAGTCCGGCGGCGTACCCAGCGATAACGGCAAGGAAGACAACTTCGCCGACCCACAGCCCTTCGAGCGACGGCCGGTGCGCAACCGCGGCGAACTCGAGCCGCTCGGCTCTTGCCTTCACCGCGAGCAGCGCGATGACGGTCGCGCAACCGATCGCCCGGACCAGCGGCGGCGCCCAGCCGCTCCCGAGCGGACCGAACCAGCGGCGGCTCAGCCGCGGCAGCGCCGCGAGCATGACTGCAGCCCCGACGACGGAGACCCGGCTGATAAGCGTGGCCGGATCGTCCGCAGGGCCCGGCCAGCCCACGACGACGAGAGCGGCCACGGCGGCTGCCAATGCCAGCCAGTACCGGAAAGTGCGTGGCATCCGGGCCTCCCTACCATCTGCCAGCGCTACACAGCAGCCTATCTGCTACCACGTTTCGACCCACTCCGGGTGGGTATCGAATTGTTGTTCGACCAGCGGGGTGAAGACATGAAGGGTGACCGGGTCGAGATAGTCGTCGACATCGGGGATGGGACCCGCGCCTACGAGGTGACTGCGACCCGGGCCGGCCGCCGGGTGGAGGTGACAACCCGGCGCGGCCTGGTCGAGGTGTCGGAGGTGACCCGCACCGGCACGCCGGTACGCACGGCGCGCTTCATGGCGAGCAGGATCGTCTCCCTGGTCGAGTTCCCCGCCGCAGACCATCACGAGTAGCGGCACGGATCTGGCAGCCGCGCGCTAGAAGCGCACCGGCAGGTGCTTGATGCCGTTGATGAAGTTGGACCGCAGTCGGCTCGGCTCCCCGGCGAGCCGGATCGCGGGCATCCGCTCGATTAGGACCTGCAGCAGCACGCGCAACTCCAGCGCGGCGAGATGGCGGCCCAGGCAGAAGTGCGGTCCGCCGCCGAAGCCGACGTGCGGGTTGGAATCGCGGCCGACGTCGAACTCGTTCGGCGCGGCGAACACGTCGGGGTCGCGGTTGGCAGACGCGTAGAAAACGACGACCTTGTCGCCGGCCGCGATCGGACGGCCGTGCAGGTCGGTGTCACGCATGGTGGTGCGGCGGAACATGTTCACCGGGCTCACCCAGCGAACTATCTCCTCGGCCGCGGTCGGGATGAGCGACGGGTCGTCGAGCAGCCGCTGCCACTGATCCGGATGCTCACACAGCGCGAGCATGCCGCCCGCGGCCGCGTTCCTCGTGGTCTCGTTCCCGGCGACAGTGAGCAGCAGGAAGAACAGGTCGAACTCGTCGCCGGTCAGTGCCTCGCCGTTGTCGTCGGGTTACAGCAGCCGGGTGACGATGTCGTCGGCAGGCTCCGCCCGACGGCGTTCCGCGAGCGCGGCGCCGTAGGCGTACACCTCCGCGGCAGCGGCCTGTGGCGCGTGGGGAGCGACCTGGAATTCGGGGTCCGCCGATCCGATGAGGATGTTCGACAGCTCGAAGAGGCGGGCCCGGTCCTCGACCGGCGCACCCACGAGCTCACAGATGACCCACAACGGCAGCGGCGCCGCAATCTCGGTGACAAAGTCCACGGCGCCGCGCGTGGCCAAGGGGTCGAGCAGCGTGTGGCAGATCTCGGTGATGTGCTGCTCGAGTTGGCCGATCATCCGCGGCGTGAACCCGCGGTTCACGAATGCGCGCTGCCGGGTGTGCTGCGGCGGGTCCATGTTGAGCATCATCAGCCGCTGTAGCTCGATGTGGTCCTCGGGCACCTCACCGAACAGCGACAGCCGGCGCGCCGAGGAAAAGATCTCCGGGTGCCTGGACACCTGTGCGATGTCCGCATGGGTGGTGACGGCCCAGAATCGCGGCCAGCCCAGCCCGCCGCCGTCGGCGTGCCAGTGCACCGGATCGTGCTCGCGCAGCCAGCGGAACTGGTTATGCGGGGGCCCGCCGCGCTGGTAGGTGTCCGGATCGACCAGGTTGATCTCGGGGGCCATGCCACCACGATAAGGCGGCCGACCGGATGTTCCAGTTGCAACCGGGGGACGCTCGGCAACCTGCCGCCGAGTCCCGCAGGCTACCATGAGACCCCTCGACGCGAGATGACCTTCCCCGCCATTCCCATGGAGATCTGATGACAGAAATGGCATCGAACGACGTTGTGAACACCTCGCTGCCGGAACCCGGCACCTGGACTATCGACTCGATGCACTCATTCGTCACCTTCACGGTTGAACACTTCACCGTGGCGCTTGCCCGCGGCCTCGCGTCCGGACCGGCCGGCACGATACGCATCACTCCCGATCTGCCTTCCTCGTCTGTCAATGCCGCGATCGACGCAGCCACGCTGACAACCGGCAACTCGCTGCGGGACGAGAAAGTGCTCGGCGCTGACGTCCTCGACGTCGCGACGTACCCGACGATTGATTTCTCGTCGCGTGGGCTGACCGAGAGCGCGCCAGGCAGATACGCCCTGGCGGGTGAGCTGACCATCCACGGCGTCACCCGGCCGGTCACGCTGGACCTAGTCTTTCACGGCGTCATCACCGACACGTGGGGCAAGAACCGGCTTGGTCTCTCCGCTACCGCGGAGATAAAGCGCGGTGATTTCGGAGTGCTGAAATTCGGCCATGTTCCGCTGGCTGGCGGCGGTTTCATGGTGCCCGATACTGTGCGCGTTGCCCTCGACATCGAGGCGACGCGGGATTAGCGCGGCAGTGGGCCGGGCACGACCGATTCCGGGACGCACCCCATCTCTGCCATGACCACGCATCACGAGACCCCAGTCGGCGTCAAGGACCAGCCGCTGGTCACCTAGGACAAGATCTCGATGTACCCGTCCGATCCGTGCACGCGGATCCGCTGCCCGTCCCGGATCAGGCGGGTTGCGTGCTCCACCCCGACGACGGCCGGCAGGCCGTACTCTCTCGCGATCACCGCGCCGTGTGTCATGAGTCCCCCCACCTCCGTCACCAGGCCCTTGATGGCGACGAATACGGGCGTCCAGCTGGGGTCCGTGTAGGCGGTGACCAGGATGTCGTCCGCTTCGAGAGCAGCGTCGGCCATGTCCAGGATGACGCGAGCCCGCCCCTCGACAGTTCCGGCGGAGACGGGCAAGCCGACCAGCGCGCTGGGCGGGACCTCGAGGCGTCGGTAACTGCCGGCAATGACCTCGCCATCCGACGTGAGCACGCGCGGCGGTGTGAGCGCCTGATATGACCTGAACGCGTTTTTGCGCTGGCGAATGAGCTGCTCGTCCACCTGATTCGTTCGCACGACGTCGTGGAGCTCACGGAACCTGAGGTAGAAGATGTCTTCCTTCTCACGAAGGGCCTGAGCGCGCACGAGGCGTTCGGCATCAGCGAGCAAGGCCTGCTTGTAGATGAAGTAACGACTCACCATGTGATACTTCGGATACTCGCGGTATCCGATGAAGGTCCGGACCCGCTCGATCATCCGCTTGACCTGCTCGGCCTTCCGGCCACCGTCCGGCAGGGCCCGCACGCGAACCAGCAGCTCCCGTTCCTTCTCCCGCGCTTCTTGTCGGCCTTGCTCGAAGCGGCGCTCACCCGCGCCCTGCTCGAAGCTCTTGATGTTGCCGAGGATCAAGGGCAGGAGAGTCGTGGGGTGTTCGCTCCAGCGCGGTCTCGTGATGTCGATCTCGCCGACGCAGCGCATCCCGTACTTGTCGAGGTAGGCCCGGAGGGCGTTAGCGGCTTCCCGCCCGCCCGCGAGCTTCGGCAGGTCGTCCAGGAAGCTCTCATCCTCAACGTGTTGCAGGAAGGCCACCACGTCCGGATGTGGGCGGATCACGTCCGCGACGTCCAGGAGTGCCAGCCCCATTTCCGACGTGACGTTGTTGGGTACGGACTGGGTGAGCGCGTCGGCCGCGTTCTTCTCGCCGAGCCACGCCTGCACGTGCTTGTTGAGCCACGAGGCGGCCTGCATCCCGGCCCTGAGCACCTGAAATCCTTGTGGATCGAAAATGATCCGCTGCAGCTCCCGGACGTCCCCGGCGATGAAGTCGACAAGCGCCTCGCCGGACACGGCTCGGATGTCACGCTGCAGGGCGGCGAGGGAGGCCTCGCTGCGCTCGATCAGCTCGGTGACGATGGTCGGATCAGTCGCGATCGGCGCTAGCGCGCCGCTCGCCGGCGTCTCGCCACCGGGGTTGTCGTCCGGCGGGATCGGGATGAAGTCGCCGCGTTGCACGATGGTCTGCAGCGCGTCCCCGATCAGCGGATCTGATCCCCCGAGCGCCTCAAGGAGACTTGCGCGACTCGCTGGCGAACTCAGTTCCCTCGTGACGTCGACGAACAGCCGACCGCCAGCCTCGAACATGGGCCGCGTCGTTGTGAGCTGCCATAGGGAGAGCCCCAGAGGCTTCATCGGGTCGGTCATCATCTGCTGATGGCCGACGGAGACGTAGACGTGGTTATCTTGATCGCTGGTCGCTGGAACGGGAAAGAGCGTGGTGATCGGTCGGCTCTGAACAACCTGAAACCCGTTGTCGACCAGGCACCACTCGATGTCCTGGGGCTGGCCGAAGCGCGCTTCGATCTGTCGGCCCAGCTGCGCAAGCCGAACGATCTGCGCATCGGTCAGTGCCTGCTGCTGCCGATCTGCCTGTATCGCCACAGCTTGCGTGCCGCCTGACGGCGCGGCATAGATGGCCAGCTGTTTGGCGGCGACTGCCTTGGCGATGACCTCACCGTCACGCACCTTGTAGACGTCCGCGTTCACCAGGCCGGATACCAGGGCCTCGCCGAGGCCGAAGCTGGCCTCGATGGAGCAGACCTTCCGGTTGGAGGTGACGGGGTCCGCCGTGAAGAGGATGCCAGCGGCCGGCGGGAAGACCATCTGCTGGACGACCACGGCCATGAGAACCTTCCGGTGGTCGAACCCGTTCCGCAGGCGGTAGGTAACGGCCCGCTCGTTGAACAGCGAGGCCCAGCACCGGCTGATGTGCTGAAGGATCGCAGCCTGTCCTGCGACATTGAGGTACGTGTCGTGCTGGCCCGCGAAAGAGGCAGCAGGCAAGTCCTCCGCCGTCGCACTAGATCTCAAGGCACAGACGGCTTGCTCGCCGAGCCGGCCGAGCGAGCGTGCGATCGACCTCACCACATCGTCAGGAATGGCAGCCTCTTCGAACGTCCTGCGGATCTCCGCGCTGAGCGTGCCGATCGCCCCCCGATCGTCCAGGCCAAGGCGCGACAGCCGATCGAGCTGATGGGCAATCGAGGGCGCCTCGGCGATAGTCCGCCGGAAAGCATCCGTCGTAACGCAAAAGCCAGAGGGCACGCGAACGCCTTCGATCCGTGAAAGCTCCCCCAAGTGCGCGCCTTTGCCTCCGACGCGTGCGATCTGAGTCTCGTCGATCTCCTCGAGACTCAGCACGTAGCGCTCGATCATCGCCAACCTCCAGTCGCTAGGGCATGGGCACCCTGGTCTGGGGTCCGCTCCGACATCGTCGAGCAACTGGCCCCGCTCGCCGAGGAGGCCGGGCTACGACGCTCAGTTCCGTGTTACGAGCCAGCCGACAAGTCCGCCAAGCCCAAGAGTAACTACCAGGACCAAGACGATGATCACCCTTACCGTCGTCCATATCGTGGTGCACGCTAGCTGCGGGTCGGCCACATCGGCTCGGCACCGGCCGGGAGCGGCACACGGAACGCGTTGAGCACGTAGGAAATCAGGCTGTAGTACCCGCACAGCGCCACGAGGTACACGGTGCCGGTGTCGCCTAGCAGGTCGTGCGCGGCCGCGTAGTTCGCGTCGGCCAGCTGGCCCGTGGTCACGAGCTCGCGGACGGCGGCGTAGACGACTCGCTCGTCGGCCGCGCTGAACTCCGGCTCCTCGCCGCGGCCGATCGCATTTACCACCGTGGCCGGCACGCCAGCCTCGCGGGCGAGCCTGGCGTGCGCCAGCCACTCGAACTCGGCCCGCCAGTGACTGGCGACCGTAATGACGGCGACCTCGATTAGCCGTGGCTCAATGGGACCGCCGAAGCGCAGCGCGGCACCCAGCGCCGCCAGCGGCCCGCCGGCGTCGGGGGCCTGCACGAATGCGTTGAACGGCCCGCTCAGACAGCCAGCCTCGGTCACCACGTGGCTGCCGCGGGTGCGCACGATCAGGTCCCAGACGGCCTGGCCTGCTACGGTCAGGTCGTCGCGGCGCAGTTCGGGAAGGCGGCTCATGTGCCGACCCTACTGTGCGGGTCAGTACGAGCGCGGCAGCCCGAGCACGTGCTCGGCCAGGTAGTTCAGGGCCATCTCCTGCGGCACCGGCGCGATCCGCAGCAGCCGCGCCTCGCGCCAGTACCGCTCCACGTGATACTCACTGGCGTACCCGAAGCCACCGTGTGCCTGCACGGCCGCGTCGGCGGCGGCGAAGCCTGCCTCGGCGGCCAGGAACTTGGCGGTGTTGGCCTGCTCACCGCTCGGCAGCTGCTGGTCGATCCGCCAGGCCGCCTGCCGGGTGACAAGCTCGGCCGCCGCCAGCCGGGCGTGCGCCTCGGCCAGCGGAAAAGACACACCCTGGTTCGCGCCGATGGGCCGGCCGAAGACCACGCGGCCGCTGGCGTAGCTAGCCGCTCGCCGCAGCGCCGCCCGGCCGATGCCAATCGCCTCTGCCGCGATGAGCACCCGCTCTGCATTGAGCCCGTCGAGCAGATAGCGGAATCCGCTGCCTTCCTGCCCGACTCGATCAGACTCCGCGACGTACAGGCCGTCGTAGGCCACCTCGCACGAGGCCACCGCGTTGCGGCCGAGCTTGCGGATAGCGCGAATGCTGACGGCCGGATCCCGCAGGCTGGCGACCAGCAGCGTCAAGCCGTCGGTGCGGCGTGCGCAGTCGGCCAGCGCAGTGGTGCGGACCAGCAGCAGCACCCGCTCGGATTCGAGCGCCTTCGACGTCCAGACCTTCCGACCGGTCACCCGATATCCGTCGCCGTCGCGCACCGCGCGGGTGCTGATCGCGGTCGTGTCCAGCCCGGCGTCCGGCTCGGTGACGCCGAACGCCACGTGCAGGTCCCCGGTCGCGACCCGGGGCAGGTACCGGTGCTTCAGCTCGTCGCTGCCGTGCAGGACCACCGGCTGCATGCCGAAGATGGACATGTGGACGGCGCTTGCCCCGTTCATGCAGGCGCCCGACGCCGCTACTTCCTCCAAGACGACCGACGCGGCGGTGATTCCGGCACCGCTGCCGCCATATTCCGCCGGGATCGCGACACCCAGCCAGCCGCCGTCGGCCATCGCCTGGTAGAACGCCCAGGGAAAGGCGTGCGTCGCATCGGCCTCGGCCCAGTACTCGTCCGGAAACTGCGTGCAGATCGCCCGGATCGCCGAGCGAATCGCCTCGTGTTCGCTGTCTTCGCTGAACTCCACACGCCGTTCCTACCCGATCGCGACCGACAGGCCTGCCGCCTCGCGCCACCTGATCTTAAAAGGCGGAGATTGGCTGGGTGCGCTCCCTGCGGGTCAGCGCGCTGATCACCGCAGACTGGCCATGACGGTCCACGGCAAGGCGCACCAGCAAGTCGCGTACTGGCGCAAATACCTCGGCAGGAAACTCGGGCGTGCGGACGCCG
>JASHSZ010000694.1 GCA_030040815.1 Streptosporangiaceae bacterium | reverse complement strand
ATGGTCCAGAGCGGATTGAGCCCGCCGAACAGCGCCACCACGATGCCGTAGTAGCCGTCGCTTCCGGTGAACCCGGTGAGCGTGCCGTCGGTCACCATCCGGTGGCTGATGCTGCCGAAGACGAGCATCGCGCCGGCCAGTCCGCACATCGCGCCGGACAGTGTCAGCGCCATGGCCATGGTTCGTTTGACCGCCATCCCCGCATAGCGCGAGGCGTCGGCAGACAGGCCTACGGCGCGGATCCTGAAGCCGATGCCCGTCCGCCACAGCAGCACGTACACGGCCGCCGCGACCAGCACGGCGATCACCACGCCGAGGTGAAGCTGTGTGCCGGGGACGATGATGGGCAGCCACGAGTTCGGGGACAGCAGCTTGGTCTGCGGGATCCGGCCGACGACCGCGAAGGACTCCGATTTGTCAATCATCGGCCCGGCCAGCAGGTAGTTCATAAGCTGCACCGCGACCAGGTTGAGCATGATCGTGCTCAGCACCTCGTTGACATTGCGGTAAGCCTTGAATATGCCGGGGATGGCACCCCAGATCCCGCCGCCGACGCAGCCCGCCAGCAGCACCAGCGGGATGAGCACGATCCTGGGCAGGTTGGGTAGCGCGAGCGCCGTCGCGGCGCCGGCCAGGGCGCCCATCACGATCTGTCCCTCGCCGCCGATGTTGAGCACGTTGGCCCGGAACGAGATGCAGATGCCGACGCCCACAAGCAGCAACGGCACAGCCTTCACTGCGGTGCTCGCGAGCGCGTAGGAGCCGCCGAAGGCGCCGGTGAGCAGAGCGTGGTAACCGGTCAGCGGGTTAGCACCCATCGCGGCGACGATCAGCGCGCCGATCAGCAAGGCACCAACGGCGGCGGTCGGCAGGGCGAGCCAGCGCAGGAATAATGGCTTCCAGCCAGTCGCTGCGATGCGAGCCGACAGGGCCTTTCTCGGCAGCGACGCCCCGTGCTGGCTCATAGCGCCTCCTCTTGGCGTCGGCCACAGCGATCCCGCTGGAGGCGACGGTAGAAGTCGGGAGCGCGCAGGTCTTGGGCCCTTAGACTCGAGTCCGGGGGTCATGAGTCCCCATTACGAGGCGGGCCGCCGTGGGCGGCCGGGTCAGTGCGCTCCGGTGCCGGCCATCGCGCGCGCCGCGCTGCGCACCGCATCGATGATCTTCTGGTAGCCGGTGCACCGGCACAGGTTGCCGGCCAGCGCCTCGCGGATCTCGTCATCGTCTGGATCCGGCGTCCTCCGGAGCAGATCGCGGGCGGCCAGCACCAGACCCGGCGTGCAGAACCCGCACTGGATGGCACCGCACCGGACGAATGCCCGCTGTACCGGGTCGAGCTCGCCATCGCTGGCCAGCCCTTCGATGGTCGTGATGCTGGCGCCCTCGGCCTGACCCGCCAGTACCAGGCAGGAGCACACCAGCACGCCGTCGAGGTACACCGAGCATGACCCGCACTCGCCCTGCTCACAGGAGTTCTTCGCGCCGGTGAGCGCCAGGCGGTCGCGCAGCACCTCTAGCAGGCTCTGGGCCGGCCGGATATCGGTGACATCGACGGCCCGGTCGTTGACGATGCAGGACAGGTTCATGTCATCTCCCTGAACTCATCCCATGCCCAGGTAAGCGCCCGGCCGGCCAGGACACGCAGAGCATGCACCCGATATGCCGCTGATCCGCGCACGTCATCGATCGGCCGCGCGGCAGCCGCTACGCGGTCAGCAAAGCCCGCGATGAGTTCCGGCGGCAGCGACCGCGGATCGTCCCACTGCCCATCCGCCGTGAGCGTGCTAGCCAGGTAGTCCTGAGCGGCGACGGCCCGCAGCGGGACCGGTCCGGCCGATCCTATGCCGGTACCCACCCGCCGACCCCGCGGGTCGAGCACGATCGCGACCGAGCACGCGGCGATCACCATCGCGTTGCGCGTGCCGGTCTTTGCGAAAACCTGCGGGCCGCGGGTTCTGGGAATGTGGACCGCGGCAATCAGCTCTCCTGGTCGGAGGACATTGCGCTTGGGCGCGAGGAAGAAGTCCGCCGCCGCGACCATCCGGGTACCGCTGAGCGACGCTATCTCGATCTCGGCGCCCGATGCCAGCAGCGGCGGGTGGCAGTCACCGGCCGGAGAAGACGTGCCCAGATTGCCGCCGATCGTGCCGCGGTTGCGGATCTGCGGGGATCCTACGGTGCGGGCGGCAGCGGCGAGCGCCGGCAGCTCAGCCTCGATCTCGGCAAGCAGCTGGCTGTAGGTCACTCCGGCCCCGATCCGAAGCTCGCCGTCGGACCGGCCGATGATGGCAAGTTCCGGCACCGCGCTGATATCGACCACGCATTCCGGGCTCCGGCGGCCGAAGTTGATGTCCACGCAGACGTCAGTGCCCCCCGCCACGACGAGGGCGTCCGGTTGCTCGGCGCGTAGCTGCAGCGCTTCCGACCAGTTCGCCGGGCGAAGGAACGCGGACATCGACTCCTCCGCTCACATCAGCTTCTGCTGGCCGGACGTCATGCCGCTGTAGTACGGCACGGGCCACTGGCCGGGTACGTGCGGCACCGCCGGCGCGCCCTGCGTAGTGGCCGGGCCGCGCAGGCCGGACAGGTCATCTGGGCTGACCGGGGCCCGGTTCAGGTCGCGCCCGGTCGCGTCCCGCAGGGCCGCGACTATCGCCGCGGTGGCGACGATCGTCGGGGCCTCGCCGATGCCCTTGAGACCGTAGGGGTTGTCCGGATCCGGCTGCGTGATCACGGCGGTGACAACCGGGGGCACGTCGAGGATGGTCGGGACGAGGTAGTCGGTGAACGACGGATTCTGGATCACGCCGCCGGCCAGCTTGACCTCCTCCATAAGGGCCAGCCCCAGGCCCTGCGCTGTACCGCCCTCGACCTGACCGTGCAGCCCCAGCGGGTTCAGCACCCGGCCCGCATCCAGCGCGGCAGCGATCTGGACCACCCTGGCCAGGCCGAGTTCGGTATCGACCTCGACCGTGGCGCGCTCGGCCGCGAACACGTAGCAGACGTGCACGTCACCCTGGCCGTCCTCGTCGAAGCTCTCGGTGGCCCGGTGGTGATACACGGCAGTGGTCGTGACCGGGCCGGCTGCCAGCGTGTCGGCAAGGGTGCGGAGCCGTTCCCCGTCGACGGTCATCCAGCCCTCGTCCAGGCTGACGGTCGCGGCCGTTCCGTCGGGACCGGCCAGCCGCGCCGCCAGCGCCTCGCGAAGCTGCCTGCAGGCCAGCTGCACCGCGCCGCCGGCCATCATCGACTGCCTGGACGCGGACGTCGAGCCGGCGTTTCCCACCAGGGTGTCCGGCGGGTGCATGCGCACGTCCTCGATGCCGAGCTCGGTCCTGACCACCTGAGCGAGCAGCGTGTAGAGGCCCTGGCCCATCTCCACCGCCGCGGTATGTATCTCCGCGACCGGGCCATCCGGCCCGGCCAGCAGTGTCAGCCGGGCGGTCGCCGAGTCGTCGAAACCCTCGCTGAAGCCGACGTTCTTGTAGCCGACGGCATAGCCGACACCGCGCCGGAGGGACTCGCCGCGGGTAACGCCGCCGGCGCCGCCGGGATAGTGCGTCAGCGAGCGGCCGGCTGCCGGCTCGGCCGCGGGCAGCGGGAGGCCGGCCAGTGAGTCGATCAGCTCGCGAACGGGCGCACTGCCGCGCAGCGGCCGACCGGTGGGCAGCATGGCGCCGGGCCGCAAGGCGTTGCGGCGCCGTATCTCAAGGGGGCCGAGGCCGAGCTTGCGCGCCAGCTTGTCCATTTGCGCCTCGTGCGCAAAGCAGACCTGCGGAGCGCCGAAGCCGCGCATGGCGCCACACGGCGGATTGTTGGTGTAGACGACGGTGCCGTCGACCTGCACGTTCGGTACCTCGTACGGACCCGAGGCGAAGGTGACGGCGTTGCCGACCACCGCGGGGGAGGACGAGGCATACGCGCCGCCGTCAAATAGGAGGCGCGCGTCGACGGTGACCAGCCGGCCGTCGGCGCGGGCACCGTGCCTGATCCAGATGCGCGACGGATGCCTGCGCATGTGGCCGTGAAACGACTCCTCCCGGCCGTAGCACAT
>JASHSZ010000087.1 GCA_030040815.1 Streptosporangiaceae bacterium | reverse complement strand
CTTCGGACCGCTGGCCGGTCCCGGTAACGCGAGCTGGCGGGCGGTGTTCACCGGGATCGTCGAGGACGTGCTGCAGGACGGCGAGCGGCGCCAGGTCGACCTGGGCTGGGACTACGACGTCATCCGCGACGTCGTTGAGGCGCACGAAGGCAGTCTGGACGAGGTGACCGAGCCGGCGTACGTGGAGTGGGACGTGTGGGACGGCAATGTGATGATCCGCGGCGGCGAGATCGTCGGCATCCTCGACCACGAGCGAGCGTTCTTCGGCGACCCACTGATCGAGGCCGGCTTTGTCGCTACCCAGCTGCCCGCGTCCGGCGACCCAGCAGCATTCATGCGCGGGTACGGACGCGCCGAACTGACCGGGACCGAGCGGGCGCGGCGGCGCTTGTACTGCCTGCACCTGGCCCTGGTCATTGGTCATCGAGACCGTGTACCGCGGCCATACCAACCTTCGGCAGTACCGCTCGGCTCGTGGCCAGCTGACCGACGTCATGGCGTTGTTCGGGCGATCGTCTCGCTGAGCGGAGCTCCGGTCGTGAGCCACAGCGAGACGTGGGACGGCTGGAACGCTTCGCTGACCACGCCGACGAGATCGCCCCGGACGGTGTCGAGATCCACGGTCTGGCGCAACCGTGCGGTGAAGGCGGCCACGACCGCCTCGGTGTTGTAGCGCGCCCGATTGAAGCGACGGTCCACCGCGTGCTGGACCCGCCTGCGCAGCGGGCTAAATAGCGCCGCGGCAGCCAGCGTGGAGGCCGCTACCGCCGCCGGCGTCCTGACCGGCAGTACCTCGGTAGCCAGGACCACCAGGCCGGAAAATACCCCGGCCAGCACCGCCGTGACGATGGCATAGGAGATGACGCGGCTGACGATGCGGTCAATCGCGTACAGATGGTACTTCAGCACGGCCACGCCCATGCAGACCGCCAGGATCGTGCTCCCGAGCTCGATAACATCATTGACCACCGGCCCGTCGGACGCGAAGCTTTCCCCGGCGACGGACGGGCCGACCAGAAGGGCGATGAGCGCGCAAATAAAGACAGTGGCGCCGCTGTACAGCCACTTGAGCTGGTGGCGCCGCTCGTCGCTCGAGCGCCGGTACCTGGGTACCTGCACAGCCAGCCAGACCAGAAGACTTGCGATTGCCGCTGTGGCTGTCACGTTCCCGGCGATTGTCCACAGCGGGCTCACCGGGTAGAGGTTGCCGTTGGCGTCGATGTGGACGTTATGGCCCACCACGGCTGACAGCCCCGGAGCCATCGTGGTCACCAACGCCAGCAGCACGCCGACGGTGATCAGCGCTCCTGCAGGGCGCCGCCAGCGCCCGGGAGGTAGCTGTCCGTCGGGAAACAGCCAGACCACCAACGCGTCCAGCAACGGAATGAGCGGGAAGCTTCCCAGCAACACGACGGCCAGCCAGCCCACGGGAAGGGCGCCATGATGCACCCGGTAGTCCAGGGTGGCGTATTCGCTCGCGGGGCTGGCAGTAAGCAAGAGCAGCGTGAGGAGGAGCCAGCCGATGGGATTGCGCGGCCGCCGCGCCGCCAGCAGAACGCCGACGGCTGTTTCGGGCAACACGACGGCCAGCAGAATCAGCGTGTATACCACGGGTCCGCCAGGTCCGGCCTGATGCTGGATAACGGCGGGCGGCACATTAGCGAGACCGGCCACCAGCGCGAGCAGACCCAGCGCCACTGCCAGGACCGGCGCCACTTTGTGTGCTCGCAAGCTCGTGCTCACCGAGTTGCCTCCGCTCCGCTGATCAGCTCGCGCTGAGCAACTCTATGTTCGCTGCGTTCCGGGATCGTTACGGGCGTCGCGCGACTCATCACACATCCGTCAACCTGCGAGCGCCGGGCGCGGACTCCGGCGCGAAGAGCGAGTCCCGGGCCGCCTGGTCAGGCGTCCCGGGACTCACGGGGTAGCAGCTAGGCGTACCTAGCGGTGGGAAGGACTAGAAGGGGCCCGCGCCGAAGACCCTGGCCAGCGCCGCGAGGTTCGGCATGCCAAGGCCGATACCCAGGTTGAATGCCTGGCCGGGGTTGCCGGTGTAGTAGATGTTGTCGCTGCCGGTACCCACGGTGTTGATCTGGGTGAACACGTTGTACCCGGCAGCTACCGCGGCGTACATCACTGGGTTCCAGAACCCAACCCGGTGACCCAGGTACGAGTCGATGACCGCGGTGGAGCCGTTCATCTGCGGGTCGACGAAGCTGGTGCCGCCGTACTCATTGAGTCCGCCAACCGAGGCCCCGTAGACCAGGTAACCGGTCTGCGGATCGGCGTCCGTGGCCAGGTCAGGCACGGCCCGGCCGCCGTTGCCGATGCCGAAGCTCACGGTCGGCGTCGGGTTGAAGGTCCACTCGGTGGGCTCGATCAGTCCCGGAGCGATCTCGGTGTAGTCGGTCGGCGTCAGGTACTCGACCGCGTGGAAATCGCCAGTGCCGCTCACGTCCTGCTGGTAGGACGGCTCCGGCTCCAACACGCTGTAGCCGCCGCCACCGCCGACGACGTGGCTCTCAGCGACCTCAGCCAGGGGCTCACCAGAGACTTGGGCTCCCGGCCCCCACAGATAGTCCCAGCCCCAAATGCGCGTGGCCGTCGTCGTGGCGGTGGCCGTCCCGTCCGGGCCGGACAGGTAGCTGGTACCCGGCAGCGTGGTACCGCCGCACGCGGTGACGTACGGGCTGTCCGCCGGGACGTCCGCCGAGAGGTTCGTGGTACCGACCTCATAGGCGTCCGTGTAGGCGCCACCGTCGCCCGAGGAGGTGAACGCGGACTGGCCCTGCGCGGCCATCTCGAGGAAGGCCTCGTCGAACGCCTGCACGTACCCCGCCGACTCCTGGCCAGACAGGATGAGGTACTGAATCGCGGTCTCGGCCAGGCCCCAGCTCGCGGAGACGCCGCTGGCGACGTTCTGGCTGGCCGCGGTGAGGAACGCGTCGAGGAACCCGTAATCGGAGTTGGGCGCCTGATAGTCGATAACGTTGGCGCCGGGAGCGAGGGCCCCGGACTGCTCGACGTCTATGTCTGTCTCGCCCGAGCCGGAGTCAGCACTCGGCGCGCCCGGGCCGCCGTCGACGTTGTCAACGATGAGCGCGCCGGTGCGATGCACGTCTGCGATGTTGCTCCAGAAGTACTCGGGGGCGCCTGGGTCGACCGCCGCCAGGGTGACGATGCCGACGGTCTGGCCGGTGCCGTCCGCGCGTGCGTACAGCGGCGCCAGGTTGTAGGCGTCGGCGAAATAGGACGGCAGGTGGCAGCCGTTGGTCAGGCCGAAGTCCGCCACGCAGCTGTTCGAGCTGCCCTGCTGCGGCGTGGTCAGGCTCGCCGGCTTCGCAACGTCGCTGACGTAAGGCGCGTAGTTCGACAGCCCGAGGATGGCCGTGACGAAGCTGGCCAGCCGATACGGCAGCAGCGGGTCCTGCTCAGCGGTGTACACGTGCTGCGCCGGGACCGGGCCGAACGCGCCACCCGGCTGCTGCGGTACGGCGACGTTCTCCTCCGTGATGGTCAGCGCCTGGTCAAATTCGCCGGCCGTGCCGTTGGCCACTACGTCCAGGTGGTCTGCGTAGACGGTGGTACTGATGCCGAAGCCAGCGAGGTAGCTCGTGAGTGCGCTGATGTTCGACGCGGGCTGGCCGTAGTCGGCGGCAAACTCGCCGACCGACAGATAGTCCGAGGTCGGTATGCCCGCCTCGACCTGGGCCTCCAGCGACTGAATGTTCTGCTCGTTAAGGACGAAGGACACCGTAACCGGTGTGTCGGCTGGCGTGGTCCCGAAGACCGTGGCGCCGGGCAGAGCGGCGGCGTTGATACCGGAGGGCACTCGGGTCGGCGCGTTGGGCGCTGGACCGGATGAAGCGGCTGCGCCAGCCGCACCCGCCAGGGGGACCAGGAACGCACCCACCCCCAGCCCCAGCACTGTCGCAACCGTCAACCTGGCTTTTCTCATGCGGATCATGCGCAGTGCACCACCTGTTCGGGATCATCACGATCATCGCGGCAGCGATGACCAGCGGGGGAATCATCACGATCAATGCGGTTAGCTACAAGCAGCGCCGATTATTCCAGTTCAGAGCCGACGAACTCGATTGCATGTGCGAGTCGTTTTGATCACTATTCGATAACCTTTGCCGCTGCCCTTATGCAGACAGAGATCCCCTTCGCGGCAGCGGCGCGCCGAACGAATACGCTGACGACGAAGTCATCGACGGAGCGCTGCCGAGGGCCGGCGATGGCGCGGCGAGGAGTACGGGTTCTGGCTGGACGTCGCACCGGCACGACCGCGCCTGACCGGCTCATCCGCGCTGGCGGCTGGTTACGACGGGCGGCTGCGCAGCGAAGTAAAGCTCCGCTTCAGTACGTTGAGCGGTGTCGCGGTGACCGCGGAGTGGATCAGTCAGTTCCGCCACGGGCGAGTTCGAGCTGCTGGACCGGCTGGCCTGATGGTCAGCGCGCCTACCGGAGGAGCGGGCCAGCAGCGACGCGCGCGTAGGCAGGTAGCCCCCGCGCGCTGGTGACGGCACGGCGACCGCCGCGGCTTGGGTCTGCCATGCTCGACCGGTGCCCCTGACCGTCTCCGCCGCTGCTGCCCGCGCCGCAGTGTCGGTGGCCGCCCGCCTGGGCGTGCTCTGCGCAGAACCTGTGGTCCTCGCTGACGGGGCGAACGTGATTGTCCACCTGAGCCCGTCCCCGGTAGTCGCGAAGGTGCCCGCGAGCACGCGTGCCGTTCGCGCCGATGTGGCTGCGTGGCTGCAGCGGGAGCTTGACCTGGCTGGTTACTTGGCCGGGGCCGGTATACCCGTGCTAGTGCCGAGCTGGGAAGTTCCCGCGACGGTCCACCATGGCGACGGGCACGTGATGTCGTTTTGGACTTACCTGAAGCTGTCCCGCACAGAGTCGCCCGACGAGGCGGCCATTGGTTCGATGTTGCGGGACTTGCATAGTGTGCTGCGGTCCTACTCTCGATCGGGGCCCGTGCTGGCCCCGCTGGCGGATATCCCGGCCTTCCTGGCCAGGCCGCAGACGCTGCTGAGCGTCTCCGATGTGTCGGTTCTCTCCGAGACTTTCACGAGGCTGACCGAGGACCTCGCGACGGCCGCGCCGGGGCAGGTGCTGCACGGGGATGCGGGCCTCAGCAATCTCATGGCAACGGACGGCCACTGGGTCTGGCTCGACTTCGAGGACACCTGCTGGGGCCCGGTGGCCTAGGATCTCGCCGCGACAACCGCGAGTCCGCGCCTGGACAGCTCGCGCATACTGGCCGCTTACGGTGAGCCCGTCGATGCAGCTCAGCTGCGCACCTGCCAGCAGTTGCGGCGGCTGCACCTGACCATGTGGTATGCCCTGTACGCTGAGCGGCTTCCGGAGTGCCGCCAGCGGGCGCTGGAGCTGATGGCGACCTGGCGGTCGGCGCCCTGATCAGCTCGTGAAAGTCAGGCTGAGCTGGTCTTCGCAGTCGCCTCGACGATTGCTTCGGCCTTCGGAATGTCGTGGAGGACTGCCTGCTCGTCGATATAGGTGGCCTGACCCGGATACTCGGCGGCATGCCGGGTCACGTGGATTCGGTCGACGGGTCGAAGGATCGTGCGCATCGAAGCGCCGGACTGGGCGTGTCTTGCGTGCATGACTGCCAGCTGCCCGCCGGACGCGGTAGCACGCAGTCGCCGCAGCTGAAAGCGTGCGGACAGGGATTTGCGGATCGCGTCATATACAGCCGCCTAACCGAGAAAAGGGTCGCTGGGCGCTAGGAGCCTGGCACTGGCGAGATGCTGACGGGCTGTCGCCATGAGGCGGTTGGCCAGGTCGGTGTTGGCGGTCACCTGCTCGAGTGCACGGCGCCCGATCATCCCGAGAATCTCGTCGCGGGGACGCTCCCACCCGCTCACAGTGCGACCCCGCCGGTGCTGGAATGCCACTCAAAGCAACCAGCGGCCGCCTGCGCACCTCGGCAGGGAAGGGATCATCGCTGGCATTTCACCGGCCATTTCGAGCGCCGGTAATTGCGGCACAGAGCCTGTGACCTGGGCTTTCAACGGAGCGGGTGACGAGAATCGAACTCGCATTATCAGCTTGGGAACTCTATGGCGGTGCATCGCCGTCACCTGCATATAGGCTGACCTGCGCGCCCGCTGACATGTTGTCCGTGAGAGACCGTGACTGTCCGCGGTGACTCCGCCGTTCGGGCACGTAGCGGGCACGACCCTCCGGAGCATCCGCGCGGTCTGGCAGGGCCAGCTAATGGACTTGCCGCATGGGCGCTGCGCCGCGAAGACTTGGGCCATGGGGCACCGCGGCGCCAAGCTAACGGCCCAGCAGCGAGGATCGCTTGAACGCGACGGCTACCTGGTAGTGACGTCGCTGCTGACTGAGGCGGTCATCGGCCGGATGACCGGCCGCGTGGAGGAGCTGGTCCGCAAGACCGTCGCAGCCTGGGAGGCTCACCGAGGCCCGGACATTGTCGAGCCTGGTGTCGTGCGCGCGAAGCTGGGAATGGCCGACCCGGACTTCGCTCCGTGCATGGAGGCGGCGATCTGGTACCCGCGACTCGGGCCTGGACCGGCTGCGGCGTTGAAGGCGGTAGGGCGGGCAAGCGGTCTGTGAACCCCTTACTCAGGCTGGTCCACTATATGTCCGCAACCACCGCAACACGCTGCATCACGGCGGCGCCTCGTGACCCACCGTGCGACACAAGCAAGACGGCCCGCAGACCATGGAAATCCCAGGTCACGGGCCGTTTATGCTGGTGGTGGCAGGTGTTGGGTTCGAACCAACGTAGGCTGAGCCGACGGTTTTACAGACCGCTACGGCTCAGGTTGTCCTTTGGTATGTGGCCTGCGGCGATGCTCGTGGGCTCGATCGATGGCTGCCTTGCGTCCCACAAATGTCCCACCCGGTAAGGATTGGGCGAAGCGCGGCCACGGGACCAATGGCCTGGTGCCAGAGACCGGGACGTGACGTGACTGCGCTTAGCCGGTCCTGCTGATGATGCCGCCCATCTGGTCGGCAGTGAAGGCCCGCATCGTGTTAGTGCGGACGTTGCCGAGGGACCCTACCTGGAGCAGCGCAGCGGTCGCGGTTTCGTCGTCAGGAAACTCGCTAACGACGACGATGTCATACTCGCCAACCGTATAGAGCGATTCACGTATGTTGCCGCCAACGCTTTCGGCGAGCTTGGTGAAAGCCTCCAGGCGCTTCATCGTGTCCTTGTAGTTCTTAATGCCTTGCTCGGTCCAGTGGATCAAAGACACATAGGTCGGCATGCTCACGCCCCCTTAGTAGCTGCGAAGTCCAGCGACTACGGTGTACCCAGTAGACGCCGAGGTCAACGCCGACGCGATGGTCTCGCTCAGCGTCAACAGCCGAGTACTTGACGACGGTTCCCGCCGATTGGTTCGCCAACCACTAGCTCAACGGGGAACGGAACCACCCCTGCCTGCCACGCCCCGCGACACCTCGCCCGTTCGCGGCGCGGGAGCCATGCTCCGCGGTATCAGCGCGAAAGGGTGCTGCCAGGAGGCATGAACATCGCCGGTGGGCCCCGGTGGAGTGATCGGGGTAACCCCCCGGAGGCGGGTTCGCGGGTACCTGGTGGGCGCGGTGGAACTGAGCCGGCGCAATGCGCTGTTCAGCGACAGCGTGGACTGGGATGCCGTCCACCAGCAGGCGCAAAGGCTGTCACGCATGCCTGCGGCTATGCCGGCACCCATCACCTGCTGGGCACAGTAGTCAAGCAGGCCGGTGGCCACCACAGCCGCTTCATGTCGCCAGCCGCCTTCCGTCAGGCCCGGGCCCAGATGGCTGCGGCCGGCCCGGCGCTCCCGGCTGGTGGCTTCAAAGCGTCCGCTGCAAAGCGCACCGCTGCCCGATCGGGCACGTAGCGGGCACGCGGCCCATAACCATGCACTCCGCCGGGCGAATGGCATGTGACCTGCGGATGAGAGGTTCAGAGCGGGTGACGAGAATCGAACTCGCACTATCAGCTTGGGAAGCTGACGTTCTGCCATTGAACTACACCCGCGGGGCGCACCGGCCCGGCCAGCGCTGGCGCAGCCGGGCGATCACGACCTGCCCCGACATGGTACCGGATGCTGCCCATCGCCGCGGATCAGCTAACCGGGCGGCCGGCGTAGCTGGTCAGCGAGTGCAGAGCCGCCAGATCCGCCCCCGCGCCGTTCCGTGCGGCACAGCCAGCGGAACGGGTAAGTTGCGAGCGTGCTGCTGTCTGACCGAGACATCAAGGCCGAGGTGAATTCTGGGCGCGTCCGGCTCGACCCCTTTGAGCCCGAGCTGATCCAGCCGTCCAGCATCGACGTCCGGCTGGACCGCTACTTCCGCGTCTTCGAGAACCACCGCTACCCGCACATCGACCCCGCCGTAGAGCAGCCCGAGCTGACCCGCCTGGTGGAGCCGGACGGGGAAGAACCGTTCGTGCTTCACCCCGGTGAGTTCGCGCTCGCCTCGACCTATGAGGTCATCTCGCTGCCAGACGACGTGGCCGGACGGCTGGAGGGCAAGTCCAGTCTCGGCAGGCTCGGCCTGCTGACCCACTCCACCGCGGGCTGGATCGACCCTGGCTTCTCCGGCCATGTCACGCTCGAGCTGTCAAACGTCGCCACCTTGCCGATCAAGCTCTGGCCAGGGATGAAGATCGGCCAGCTGTGCCTGTTCCGGACCAGCTCGCCTGCCGAGCACCCGTACGGCTCGGCGGTCTACGGCTCCCGGTATCAGGACCAGCGTGGCCCTACTCCCTCGCGGTCGTACCTGAATTTCTACCGATCCAAGATCTGAACCGGCCGTGACACGACGGCCGCCAGCAGGCAGCCGGTCGATGACCGTAACGCCCGCGTTACGCCCGCGAATCATGCGGGCAACAGGCGCGCGTCATGGTAAGAGAAGTCGGCTACCAAACTGGAAGGGCCAGCCTCATGGGCAAGTGGAGGATCAGGATCCACCTCTCCGATGACGCACAAAGCCGGGCGCGCCTCGATGAGGTGCTCGCCGATCAGCAAGTGACAGCGGTCCAGCTGACCCCCTGGCCCGGCACGGACACCGGCCTGTCCGGCGATGTCGTCCTGGAACTACCGCGCGACGACGAACTCAGTGACATGCTCACGGCGCTGCACATGATCAGCCCGCAGGTTTTCGTCAGTCGCGCCTCTTCCGATCACCACGACGAACTGGACGAGCTGGAGAGCCCGGTCGGCGCACTGGCTCCCGTCGACTGAGGCCGGCTGGGGGCAGGGTCAGGCGCCGGCTCGGCTAGCCCTCAGCTGGCCGCAGCCGTGCCAGCTCGGCCCGCAGCGCGTCCCGCTCCGCCTCCAGCTCACGAACCCGCGCCTCGAGTCGCAGCACGTGCCGGATCGCGGCAAGCGTTAGCCCGTCC
>JASHSZ010000693.1 GCA_030040815.1 Streptosporangiaceae bacterium | reverse complement strand
GACAGACCCGCGTAGCCGACCTCGTCGTAGAACAGCGGCGTGCCGTCCTTCCAGAGGCTCTGGTGGCAGTGCATGCCGGAGCCGTTGTCCCCGAAGAGCGGCTTCGGCATGAAGGTCACGGTCTTGCCGGCGCCCCGCGCGACGCTCTTGACCACGTACTTGTACAGCATCAGCTTGTCGGCCATGTGCAGCAGGGTATCGAACTGAATGTCGATCTCGGCCTGGCCGGCGGTGCCGACCTCGTGGTGCTGCATCTCCACCGTGACGCCGACGTCGATCAGCTTGCGGACCATCTCCGAGCGCAGGTCTGTGTAGTGGTCCATGGGCGGCACGGGGAAGTAGCCGCCCTTGTACGACGGCTTGGCACCGAGGTTGCCTCCCGGCTCGTCGCGGCCGGTGTTCCAGGCGCCCTCGATGGAGTCGATGTGGTAGTAGCCCTGGTTCGGTCCGGTCTCGTAGCGCGCGGAGTCGAAAATGTAGAACTCGGCCTCCGGTCCGAAGTACACCGTGTCGGCGACGCCGCTGCCGCGCAGGTAGTCCTCTGCCTTGCGGGCCACGTTGCGCGGGTCACGCGTGTATGGCTCGCCCGTCAGTGGGTCGTGGACGAAGAAGGTTATGTTCAGGGTCTTGTGGGTCCGGAACGGGTCGAGCACGGCCGTGCTCGGGTCCGGCAGCAGCAGCATGTCGGACTCGTGGATCTGCTGGAATCCGCGGATCGACGAGCCGTCGAACATCCGGCCCTCGGTGAAGACACCTTCGTCGAATGACTCGGCAGGCACGGTGAAGTGCTGCATGGTGCCGGGCAGGTCACAGAACCGCACGTCGATGAACTGGACGCCCTCGGACTCTATGAACCGCAGAACCTCATCACCGCTTGTGAACATCCACTCTCCTTAAGCGCAGCCGCGGTATCTGCCGCGGGCGCGGCGCGTGCCGCTGGCGGAATGGCCGCCACTCCTGTACGAACAGTGCCCGACTACGGCCGCCCGGTCGCGCCGTGTCCGCCAACCGGCTGGGCGCGAGCCCGCGCGCCAGCCGAATGAGCGCTCTTGACCCTAGTCGGGCACAGTTTCCTGATCGTGTCCCCGATGTTTCGGCGGTGTTACGCCAGGACGTGCGGGGACAGCGGCGCCCACTTCCTGTTCCAGCATGCCAAACAGGGCCAGGTGCCGGGTCAGTGACCCTGCCGAGCGGATACCGTGGACCGGTGAGTAACCAGCGGGCGGCCAGCCAGCAACCGGCGGCGGGCGACGACTTCTATCCGGGTCAAGATTTCGGCCTGCCGGAGTTCGGCCGCGGCTCAGTCGCCGGCTGGAGCCGGCGGTTTGGCGCCCTGCTCATCGACTGGCTCGCCTGCAGCCTGATCGCGATCTTGTTCTTCTACCCCTTCTCCGGCGGGCACGCGTCGAACGTCTTGGTCGAGCCGCGGTTGTGGACCCCGCTGGTGTTCGGCGTCGAGGACTTCCTGCTCACCGCGCTGACCGGTGTCACGATCGGCAAGCGGCTGCTCGGTCTGCGCGTCGCGCGGCTGGATGGCCGCCCGGTCGGGCTCCGGGCCCTGCCGCGCACGATCCTGCTCATGCTCGTGGTTCCGGCTCTGATGATGGACCGTGACCTGCGCGGGCTGCAGGATAAGGCAGCAGGTACCGTCGTCATTCAGATCTGAACGGCTGGGCCAGGACGCACCGGCTAGCGGATCCGCGGCCGCGGCGGCTTGGGCATCCTGGCTGCCCTCGGCGGCGGGCCCTTCGGCATCTGCAGTTGCTGCGGCAGCGCGTTGAGCCGGAAGTTCAGCTCGGCGACGGCCTGCCCCCGGATGTTCCGGGGCAGCTTCATGATCTTCTTGTTGAGCTGCCTGATGGGAACCTGGCCCTCGCCGTCGCCGACCTGGAAGTCGTAGATCGGGATCTGGCTGGCAATCCGGGAGATGCGACGCTTCTCCGCTGCCAGCAGGCTGGGGAGCCTGCTTGGTGAGCCCTCTCCGACCAGGATGACGCCGGGCTTACCGACGGTGCGATGCACGACGTCCATGTTGCGGTTGGCTGCGATGGCCGGGGTCGTCGTGAATCCGCCGCGCAGGTTCTGCAGCACCGCCGCGGCCGCTCCGGGCTGGCCCTCGATCGCGTCATACTGGGCAGAGGTCGCGAACCGGCCGAAAAGCAGCATGGCTGCCATCAGGCCGATCAGGATGCCCAGCGGGATGAAGACATAGATCAGGCCCACGACCCAGCCGATGACGATGACCACGGCCGCGGCGCCAACACCCGCCAGCGCGACGAGGGGCAGCGCCCGGGGATTGCGCTCGCGGAGCATGCCCGCCACCATGCGGATCTGCTTGATCCGTCCCATCGACGCCGGGTCGGCAGGGTTAGACGCCTCTGCGCGCCGCTTTCTCACCATGAAGAGGAGGATACCGGGCCGACCCGCCTATCCATGGCCTCGCGGTAGAGGCGGCCGGCCCGGTACGACGAGCGGACCAGCGGCCCGGACTGCACGCCTGCGAAGCCGAGCCGAGCCGCTTCCGCCGCGAGTTCGTCGAACTCCTCCGGCGGCACCCACCGGCTCACCGGGTGATGACGCGGAGACGGCCGCAGGTACTGGGTGATCGTGAGCAGCTCACAGCCGACCGCCCTCAGGTCGGCCATGGCCGCGCTGATCTCCTCCCGCTGCTCGCCCATGCCGAGGATCAGGTTGGACTTGGTCACGAGGCCAGCCTCCCTGGCCGCCCTGAGCACCTCCAGCGACCGCTCATAGCGGAAGCCGGGACGGATCCGGCGGAAGATCCGCGGCACCGTCTCCAGGTTGTGCGCCAGCACCTCCGGCCTGGCCGAGAACACCTCAGCCAGCCGACCCGGTTCGGCGTTGAAGTCAGGAATCAGCAGCTCGACGCCGCAGCCCGGCACCGCCCGATGGATCGCGCGGCCGGTCTCGGCGTACAGCCAGGCGCCGCCGTCAAGAAGGTCATCCCTGGCGACGCCGGTCACCGTTGCGTGCAACAGGCCCATCGCGGCGACCGACTCGGCCACCCGTCGCGGCTCGTCGGCGTCCAGCGGCTCCGGCCTGCCGGTGGCGATCTGACAGAAGTCACAGCGCCGGGTGCAGTGGTCACCGCCGATAAGGAAGGTGGCCTCGCGGTCCTCCCAGCACTCGAAGATGTTGGGGCAGCCCGCCTCCTCGCAGACGGTGTGCAGGCCCTCGCGGTGGACCAGCTCCTTGAGCTGGGTGTACTCCGGACCCGTTCGAAGCCTGGTCTTGATCCACGGCGGCTTGTGCTCGATAGGGACCTGGCTATTGCGCGCTTCGAGGCGCAGCAGGCGACGGCCGTCCGGTGCTAGAACCACGCTGCCAGCCTAGTACGGCCCGCCGGGCGGCCAGCAGTGCTGACCTGCGCCGGCCATGCAGCATCAACAGCGGGAAAATTCAAGATTCGCTCAGAAAGCACGGAGCAAAGGGTCAGGCAGCCGATAGGGGCGCATCAGCGCCCGGCACGACTATCTAAGCATGCAGCGGGCGGCGCCAACCCGGTAGCCGCAGGTAAGCGAGAAGGCTCTCGAGGGGACGGATTTCCGATGAGCACGGCGTATGGCCCTGACTCGCAGGACGACAACGCACAGATACCGGCCGGGGGACAGGGGCCCCGGCCAGACGACCCGTACGGCGCGCAGCCGCCGGGCCACGGTACAGGGGCGCCCTATCCGCCGCCGGGATGGCGCGCCGCGACACCGCCGCCGGTGGGATGGAACGCCGCGACGACGCCGCCGCCTCCTCCGCCACCCCTGGGGTGGTACGGATACGGCGGGCAGCCGTGGCCGGGCGGGCTCGGCTATCCGGGGTCCGGTGCGCCGGACGGACGGCAGCGCCGCCGGCGCCGCCGTCGCGTGGCGATCGCAGCAGGTATCGCGGCGGCTGCCGTGGCAGCCGGCGGGACCGCCTGGGCCACGGCAGGCACAACAACGCTGGCTGCGGCCCAGATCGCCAGCCAGACCGATCCCGGCCTGGTTGACGTGATCTCGACGCTCGGCTACCAGCACGGCACCGCCGAGGGCACCGGAATGGTGCTGACATCCAACGGTGAGGTGCTGACCAACAACCACGTGGTGGCGGGGGCCACCTCGATCCGGGTCAGGGACGTCGGCGACGGCAAGACCTACTCCGCAAGGGTCGTCGGGTACAGCGACACCGACGATGTGGCGGTGCTGCAGCTCAGCGGCGCATCCGGTCTGAGCACGGTGAAGCTGGGCAACTCCGGCAGCGTCCGGGTCGGGCAGCAGGTGGTCGCGATCGGCAACGCCGAGGGCAAGGACGGCATCCCGTCGGTGGTCACCGGGACCGTGACCCAGCTCGGTGCCACCATCACCGCGTCGGAGGAGGGATCGGGCAACAGCGAACAGCTCACCGACATGATCCAGTCCAACGCCGGCATCGAGCCGGGAGACTCGGGCGGGCCGCTGCTCAACGCCTCCGGCCAGGTCATCGGGATGGACACGGCGGCCTCCACGAGCAACTCGCCCGTGGGAACGACCGCGGCCGAGACCACCGAGGCATTCTCGATCCCGATCAACAAGGCACTGTCGATCGCGGACCAGATTGAGGCCGGCGACTCCTCGACGACGGTC
>JASHSZ010000692.1 GCA_030040815.1 Streptosporangiaceae bacterium | reverse complement strand
GGCGAGCGGCGCGGCCGATGCCGATGAGGCCGGCCGGCCGGGATCCGGCGCAGACCGGGCGCGGGCGGCCGGTCAGCGCCGCGGCCCCAATCCCGCGGGCGACCTGGAGCGGATAGCCACGCAGTTTGCCGCCGAACTCCGCGCCGCTGCGAGGCAGACCGGCAACCTCGGTGACCGTTCCCTCAATGAGCTGCGCGACATCCTGAGCGACACGCTCGCCAAGGTGCGCACCGAGGTGTTCGGTTCGGGCAGCGCCCCGCCGTCAGCAGGCAAGGCGGATCAGTCGGAGGACGGGCCGGCGGCCGATGGCGTGGAGTCGGAGCCTGGCGGGGCCTAGCTGGTCTCGGGTGCCCGGCCAGACCGGGCCCCTCGTGCGGCAACTCAGCTCGACCGGAATCTAGATGGTGAAGACCACCTTGCCGAACAGGTCTCCGGCGATCATCGCGGAAATGCCGGCCTTCGCCTCCGTCAGCGGCATGGCCCGGTCGATGAGCGGCCTGACCCCGGTCTGCTCGCAGAACGTCAGCAGCCTGGCGAGCTCCCCGCGGGTACCCATCGTGGAGCCGATCACGGACAGCTGCAGGAAGAACACCCGGTTCAGCTCCGCCGGCGGGACGGCGCCGCTGGTGGCCCCCGCGATGACGACAACGCCGCCGGGCTTCAGCGCGCGCAGGGAGTGCCCCCACGTTGCATCGCCGACCGTCTCCATGACCGCGTCGACGCGCTCTGGCAGCCGCGCGCCGCTCTCGAACGCCATGTCGGCGCCGAGCTGCAGCGCGCGGTCCCGCTTGTCCGCACTGCGGCTGGTCACCCACATCCGGTAGCCGGCCGCGCAGCCGAGCTGGATCAGCGCAGTCGCTACCCCGCCGCCCGCCCCCTGGACCAGGACGGTGGCACCGGGGCCGATCGGCGACCGGTCGAACAGCATCCGGAATGCGGTCAGGTACGCGGTCGGCAGGCAGGCCGCCTGTTCGAACGTCAGCGCCTGCGGCTTCGGCACGAGGTTGCGACGCGGCACCGCCACGCGCTCGGCGAACGTTCCGTCGTGCCGTTCCGACAGCAGCGACCGCGACGGATCCAGGGTCTCGTCCCCGCCAGCGATGGCCGGGTCGCCGATGACCGCGTGCACGACCACGTCGTTCCCCTCGGCGTCGGTCCCAGCGGCGTCGCAGCCGAGGATCATCGGCAGCTGGCCGGCCGACAGGCCGACACCGCGCAGCGACCACACGTCGTGATGGTTCAGCGAGGCAGCCTTGACCGTGACCGTCGTCCAGGCATCCGGAACCGCCGGCTCGGCGTGCTCGCCCAGCTCCAGGCCCGCAATAGGATCCTCGGCGTCGAAGCGGGCGACAGTGACAGCGAACATGCCTGGACGATAGCGCGCCGGATCCCGGCCGCAGCGCGCCAGGGATGCCTGCATCGCTGCGATGTCTCAAGACCGCCTGCCATCTGCGTTATTAGCCCGGAAAGGAGGAAAACGACGCCGCCACGCCAGCATCGTCTGTGCCATACTCGATCCGGGGAAGCGGCCACCTGGTTTCCGATGCAGGTTAGGACCGTTTGTGAATCTCTCGTCGTATGCGGCCTTGGCGGTGCGGCTTGCTAACACCGCCGCTCACGCGGCCGGGGAGCCCGACGCGCTGGGCTCGCCTTCGGCATGCGCGAACGCGCTCGGTGACTGCCTGGCTGGGCCGGTCACCCGGCGCGACCTTGACGTGCTCAGGCACGTTCGGGCAGAGTTCAATGCCGTCTTCCAGGCCGCCGCGACCGGCGACGATCAGGCGGCCATGGACCGGCTCAACGCCCTGCTCGTCCAGTTCCCCATCCAGCCCGAGATGACCAATCACGACCAGTCGCGCTGGCACGTTCATCTCGCCCCGCAGGGCTCGGTGGGCGACCGGTTCGCGGCCGGCGCGATCATCGGCGTCGCGCTCACCGTGTCCGGCCTCGGGGTCAGCAGGCTGGGCGTCTGCGCGATCGCCTCGTGCCCGCAGGTGTTCATCGATGCCAGCCCCGGTAAGTCGCGGCGGTACTGCGCGGTGCACGTGGCGGCGCGCGGCAACGTGAGCACCCTGCGCAGTCAGCCGCCCTCAATGGCGGGGCGTGCCATTCCGGACGGCGAGCAGATAGCCAGCGCGGCGCCCGGCCGGGCTACACCCGCCGCCAGCTAGCTCCGTCCGCGGGCACGGCAGCCCGGCGAGTATGCCCGGATTGCTCCGTAGTGTCGCGTGCGCAAGCGAGTTGCAGAGCCCTGACTGACCAATGTCAAACCCAGCAGAACGGCTCTGACCTGCAGTTATGCCCCGAACGTGCGGCCGGTCTGTCCAGTTGGCGGCACTTCAGTCACTCGCGTTACCAAAACGAAGCCAAACGACTGCTAGCCACGGCCCAAGTCGATCATTAGCATGAGCGCTGTTAGCGGGGCGTATGCAAGGCGTGTGCGGATCATGAGGAAGGCTGGTCATGGCTGTCGATGGCGCGAAAGCCAGACGATGACTTCACCACGCCCGCGGGCCGCACATTCCCGACCGTCAGCTCAGCGTGCTCAGCTAGCGCCGGAAATCCATCAGCGCCGCGCTCCCGGAGTTCCGGGTCAGGTCTCGGTGGACGATCCTTCTTCGCCGATTCGTCGGCCCACCCCATCAGGAGGAAACCTTGGCTACGACTTCCCCTGAAGTAGCGCCAACACCGACCGGGGAATATCACCTGCACAGGAAAGTGGGCCTGCGCGCGCTCACGATGGTCTCGATTGGTTCCATCATCGGCTCCGGCTGGCTGCTCGGCGCGCTGCACGCCTCCGAGACGGCCGGTGCGGCGTCCTCGGTGTCCTGGTTCGCTGGCGGTCTCGTGCTTGCCGTGCTCGCGCTCGTGCACGCCGAACTTGGCTCTACCTACCCCGTGTCCGGCGGTACCGCTCGATTCCCGTTCATGGTCTTCGGCGGCATCGGCGGTTTTACCGGCGGCTGGATGGCATTCCTGCAGGCAGTGACCATCGCCCCCATCGAGGTCGAGGCGTCGCTCGGTTACATCAACGCGAAATGGCCAGGCCTGGGCTGGGTGTATGCGCACGGTAGCCTTGCAAGTGAGGGCGCGCTCACCCCAACCGGCATCGGCGTCGGCGCAGGCTTCATGCTGGTATTCACGATCTTCAACATCATGGGCGTGAAGTGGCTGGCCGAGACCAATGCCATCGCGACCTACTGGAAGATCCTCATCCCGACGATCACCATCTTCGGGCTATTGTTCACTGTCTTCCACAGCAGCAACTTCAGCGCCGGCGGCGGCTTCATGCCCTATGGCGTGCACGGTGTGTTCGCGGCTTTGCCACTAGGCATCATCTTCGCCCTGGAAGGATTTGAACAAGCCATCCAAGTGGGCGGTGAAACGGAGAATCCGCAGCGCAATATCCCGCGCGCGGTCATCTTCGCGATGATCATCGGCACCGCGATCTACCTGCTGCTCGACGTCGCGTTCATCGGCGCGATCAACCCGGCCAACCTGGTCCACGGCTGGGCCAGCCCCATTTCGACCTCAGCAGCGGCTGGCCCGTACTACGCGCTCGCCACCCAGGCGGGCCTCGGCTGGCTCGCGACGCTGCTGCTGATCGACGCGGTTGTCTCCCCGGCCGGCACCGGCCTGGTGTACCTCGGCACGTCGTCCCGGCTGTCCTACGGCCTGGGCCGCAACGGCTACTTCCCGAAGATCATCAGCTGGATCGACAAGCGCGGCGTGCCGATCTGGTCCATCGCCATCTGCTTCATCATCGGCATGCTGACGTTCCTGCCGTTCCCGAGCTGGGTGGCGCTGGTGGCGCTGGTCACGTCGGCGACGGTGCTCATGTACTCCATGGCGCCGCTGTCGCTCGCCGGCCTGCGGCGGTCCGATCCAGACCGGCCGCGGCAGTACCGGCTGCCGTGGGCGGCGGTGCTCTGCCCGCTGTCGTTCATCTTCGCCAACTGCATCGTGTACTTCTCCGGCTGGAGCAACGTGTTCTGGCTCTACGTCCTGATCATCATCGGCTTCCTGATCTTCGGGATCTACCAGGCGGTGATCCCGGCGGAGCGGCGCACGGTCATCGACTGGCGCGCGGCGATCTGGGTCGCGCCGTGGCTGATCGGCCTCGCGATCATCAGCTGGCAGGGCCAGTACAACAGCGCGTACAACACCGTGTTCGGCCTGACGCTGAACCCGACCTACAACATCGGCGGCGGGATGACCCCGCACGGCTTCCGCGAGTGGCTTGACCTGATCATCATCGCCTTGTTCAGCCTGGCGATCTACTACTGGGCCGTCCAGTCGTCGATGTCGCAGCAGAAGGTCCTGGCGGCAGTCAACGAGGTCGAGGCGGAGGCCTCGATCGAGCTGGAGTCGCACGTCGTCACATAGCTCAAACGTGTCAGTAACTGGGGGCGGGCCGCTCGGTGGCCCGCCCTCAGTGCTGTCCAGGCTTGGCGGCGGCGGCGCGCCGGTACCGCAGCAGCACGCGCGCCTGAATGAGACCAAGGGGAACGGGCCCGAACGACGCGCTGTCCACGGCCCCTGCGCCGGGGTTGTCGGACGCGAGCCACCAGCCACCGGGCAGCAGCCGCTCAGCGCGCTTCACCAGCAGCATGTCCTGCTGCGCAGGATGCTGCGCGATCACGAGCTGGCCAGGCCTGATCCGCGGCGGCTTACCCGGCCGCGGCCCGCGCCAGGTCAGCAGCCAGTCACCGGGACGCAGAGCTGGCTCCATGGAGCGCTCCGCCACCGCGACTCGCGACAGCGGCCAGCGCATGGCATCCCTCCCCGCGCGGGCGCAAAACCCCGGCGTTGTACTGTCGGACAAGCCAACGATCCGAGATGAGAGAGGCGATCCATGAGGCTGCTCGCACGTCTCCTCGCGCCGAAGGTTACCGTGCACGCGCACTGTGACCTCCCGTGCGGCGTCTACGACCCCGCGCAGGCGCGCATCGAGGCCGAGTCCGTCAAGGCAATCAGCCAGAAGTACCAGGACAACTCCGACCCCGAGTTCCGTACCCGCGCGCTGATCATCAAGGAGCAGCGATCTGAGCTGGTCAAGCACCACCTCTGGGTGCTGTGGACCGACTACTTCAAGCCGCCGCACTTCGAAAAGTACCCGCAGTTGAACCAGCTGTTCAACGAAGCCACGAAGCTGGCCGGCGCGGCCGGCACGAAGGGCAGCACCAACGTCGCCACGGCCGACGAGCTCCTAGGCAAGATCGAGGAGATCAGCAAGATTTTCTGGGAGACGAAGCAGGGCTGACAGACTCCAGCGAGCTGCAGAACCGGCGGGCCGTTCGCGGCCCGCCGGTTCTCAGTACCGGCGGCGGGGCGACCCCGAACCTTCGCGGAGCAGGCCGCGAGGGGGCGGCCCCGAGGCCCCGGCGCGGGGCCGGCCGGCCGGCGCCAGAGCAGTCGGATGGTCACTGTAAGTTGCTAAGGAAGCACGCCAGGCGCGTCGCTGCGGCTGCACGGAAGGACACAGTAGTGACGGAGGAAACCACCACATCCGCCATCGCATCGCCCTCACCGGCCAGCCCGGCGTCAGCGGGACAAGCGACGGCCGGCCCCGCGTCGGCCGGCCCAGCGTCGGCGAGCGCCCAGCGGTCGGGTAACGCTGCAAGCTCGCCCCCGGCCGCGCAGGCCGCTGTGGCTGGTGCCCACGTCACCGTGTCGGAGCCGGGCGCGGCACCCGACACGGTGACGGTGCGAATGCCCGCAGACGGCGCATACCTATCGGTGCTCCGGACGGCAACCGCGGGTCTTGCGGCCCGGCTTGACTTCACGCTCGACGACATCGAGGACATGCGCATCGCGGTCGATGAAGCCTGCGCCATGCTGCTCAGCCAGGCTGTGCCGGGCAGCAGCCTGGAGTGCACGTTCGCGCTGAGCGCGGACGACATGACCATCACGGTCTGCGTCCAGAGCATCAACCCCCGCCCCCCCTCGGCGGACACGTTCGCCTGGACGGTGCTATCGGCCCTGGCCGGGTCGGCCCACGCGCAGGTCGGGCCGACCGATCGGCTGGCCGTCGTGATGCGCAAGAGCCGCCGGAATTCGGGGCCGGCGACCGGGGAAGACAGAGACTGAGGTCGGCTTGACCGAGGAGTCGAGGACCATGTCCGCAGCACCGGCCAGGGGGCGACCCGGCGCTGATGACGCCGACAGCGCGCTGCCTGCCGTACTGGAGCTGGCCGAGGCCGAGGACCTAGCCGAGCGCGAGGACCTGGCCGAGCCTGGGGAGATTTCAGACGCCGGGGACCTGACCGAGCCGCCCCCGCGGATGCAGCACGGACCGCGTGAGCGCAACCGGGCGCGAGACCTGTTCCAGCAGCTCTCGGGGTTGCCGGCGGACGATCCCGAGCGGCTGCGGATCCGCAGCGAACTGGTCGAGCTGCACCTGCCGCTCGTCGAGTACCTGGCCCGCAGGTTCCGTAACCGCGGCGAGTGGCTGGATGACCTCACCCAGGTCGCCACCATCGGGCTGATCAAGTCGATCGACAGGTTTGACCTCGAGCGGGGCGTCGAGTTCTCCACCTACGCGACGCCGACGATCGTGGGCGAGATCAAACGCCACTTCCGCGACAAGGGCTGGGCCGTCCGGGTACCTCGCCGGCTGCAGGAACTCAAGCTCGCCCTGGCGAAGGCCATCAGTGAGCTGGCCCAGCATCTCGGCCGGGCCCCGACGGTCGCCGAGCTAGCCGAGCACCTCCAGATGAGCGAGGAAGAGGTGCTTGAGGGCCTGGAGTCCGCCAACGCCTACTCCACGGTGTCACTCGACGCGCCTGACTCCGGCGATGAGGACGCGCCTGCCGTCTCGGAATCGCTCGGCATGGTTGACGACGCGCTCGAGGGGGTGGAGTACCGGGAGTCGCTCAAGCCGCTGCTCGAGCAGCTGCCGCCACGGGAGAAGCGGATTCTGCTGCTCCGGTTCTTCGGCAACATGACGCAGTCGCAGATCGCTACCGAGCTGGGCATCTCCCAGATGCACGTGTCCCGGTTGCTGGCCAGAACGCTCGCCCAGCTTCGGGACGGCCTCACCAGCGAAGATTGAAGCCAGCGGCTAATTTTTCTCGATGCGTCCCGGGGTGAGCAGCTTGACGCTCGCGGGCGACAGCAGCGCCGCGACGCCGCCGACCGCGAGCACGATGCCGGGGACGCCCCAGTCGAGTCGTCCCGACTGCACGAGGTACACGGCGACGATGCCGGTGAATAGCTGGGTCAGCATCGCTGGGGTACGCGACCAGCGCCGGGCGCGGTGCAGGCCGTGGGCCACGAGTGCCAGCAAGACTGCCGCGCCGACGCCGATCAGCGTGATGGCGATCCCGCTGGCTGTCTGGTACGAGTGTCCGGCAGCGGTCGCGATCCCGGCCAGGATGGCCGCGAGCAGGATCCCCGCCGCCTCGATAGCCTCGACGACGGCGGCCGCCAGCACCGTCCGCGGCAGCTGCAGCGGTTCCGGCCGGGCCTGACCGGCCAGCACGGCAGCCGCGGCGGGCCGCTGGGTCTGCGGTACCGGCCGGGGTGACGGCTGGCTAGCCTGGGCCCGTGCGCGCGCTCTTGATCGTGAACCCACACGCCACCTCCACAACCAGCGGCCGACGCGACCTGATCGTCCGGGCCCTGCAGTCGGCTGTCGACCTTGAGGTCGTGCTGACACGCTACAGGGGCGACGCGACCAAGCTTGCCGCGACCGCAGCCGCGGAGAAATTCGGGCTGGTCATCACGCTCGGCGGTGACGGCACGGTGAACGAGGCCGTGAACGGGTTGCTCGGCTGGGGCGACTCGGCAGGGCATGACGGCGCCGGGCCAGGGCCGGACCAGGCCCCGGCCGGCGCGGACGACCTCCCCGCACTGGCCGCCCTGCCCGGCGGCAACGCCAACGTGTTCATCCGATCGCTCGCCCTGCCCGACGACCCGGTGGACGCCGCCGCCCGGCTGATCGATGACCTTGCCCACGGCAGAGAGCGGCGGATCGGCCTCGGCCGTGCGGACGGGCGGTACTTCACCTTCAACGCTGGCCTGGGCCTGGACGCTGAGGTCGTGCGGGCCATCGACGGCATGCGGGCGCACGGACGCACGCTGACCCCCGCACTGTTCGCCCGCACCGCGCTGCGGCAGTACTACCGGGTAACTGACCGGCATCGACCCGCCATCACGATCACCGAACCGACCGGCCTGTGCCCGGCCGGCGTGTTCCTGTGCATCGTGTCGAATTCCGCGCCGTGGACCTATCTTGGCCACAGGCCGGTCCACACCAACCCCGACGCCAGCTTCGATACCGGCCTTGACCTGCTCGGCTTCCTCAGCCTCAGCACGCTGGCCACGCTGGGCACGCTGCGCCAGATGCTGACGGACCGCACCGAGCCACCACGCGGCCGCGCCCTGGTGACGGCCCATGACCTGCCCGCCCTCGTGCTGCGGGCAGACCGCCCGGTGGCGTTCCAGCTTGACGGCGAGTACATGGGCGAAGTCGAGGACGTCAGCTTTCGCTCGGTGCCCGGCGCGCTGCGGGTAGTGGGATTAGCAGCCCCGATAGCCGCCAAGAGTCCGCATCCGGGCGCCGCGGCCGAGGCCGGGCACCGCGCTCATGCCAGGCATCTGACTGATAGAACACCGAAATCCTTACGAACCTTTGCCGAAGCCTCTTGCGGTTGATAGCCGATCTTGAGAGGGTTATAACGCTCCTGGTGAACGGTGTGCTCGCGTGCGCCGTTGCCGGGCTGGCGACGCTCACGTGGCGACGGTCGGGCAGGGGACTCCTTGGAGCGACGGGCGCGAGCCCTGGGGCAGTGGGACCGGCTGGCCACTCGGTCAGTTGCCACCGCACCACCAGCCAAATCTCAGCGCCCCCGGATAACTAACGGGGACGCCGGGTAAGCACAGCAGCATTCAGACCATCGCCAAGATCCGAATCGTACGTAGCTCGCATAGAGCCTAGCTCGTGAAATCGTTCACAAGCTAGACCGACCAGCTCAAGGCCCGCGGGAGCCGGGCCGAGCGAAGGAGGAGTGGACTCATGGACTGGCGTCACCATGCCGCCTGCCGTGACGAGGACCCGGAGCTTTTCTTCCCGATCGGCAACACGGGGCCCGCGCTGCTCCAGATAGAGGAGGCCAAGCAAGTCTGCCAACGCTGCAAGGTGATCGAGCCCTGCCTGCAGTGGGCACTCGAGAGCGGCCAGGACGCCGGCGTCTGGGGTGGCCTGAGCGAGGATGAGCGGCGCGCAGCCAAGCGCCGCAGCCGGATAACCGCCCGCACGGGCGCCTGACATATCACCGAAGCTGCGTCCCGGCACCCGCCGCGGCGCAGCTTCGCTGTTGGCGAGCCGCCGCTGAGCCAGGATTGCGAGCCCCGGCCAGCGCGCGGCTACTCCGCCTCGCCGACCGCGATGGCCGCCGCGTGCTCCCCGTTCAGCCAGGAATCGCCGAGATCTCCCGATCGGCGTGCAGCGGCCGGAGACTCCCCCAGCGGCAGCACGACCACCACTTGAGTGCCCCCGCCGGTCCGGCCCGAGATCTCCAGGGTGCCGCCCAGTTCGGTCAGCACGAGCGTGCGCACGATCTGCAGGCCGAGGCTGGTCGTCGCGTCCAGATCGAAGTCGCCCGGCAGGCCCACCCCGTTGTCGGAGACCGTGACGGTGAGCGTGCCCGGCTCTCGAACCGCGCGCACCTGCAGACGGCCGCTCGCCGCGTGGCCGGGCTCGGCGAGCCCGTGCTGCAGGGCATTCTGCAGCAACTCGGTCAGCACCAGAGCCAGCGGAGTCGCGATCAGCGCCGGTAGCTCGCCGAACGAGCCCAGCAGTGTCGGCGTCACGCGCACCTCCGGAGCAGACACTTCTCCGGCCATCATCGCCACTCGGCCGGCGATGTCGTCGAAGTCCACGATCTCGTCGGGCATCCGTGACAGCGTCTCGTGCACCATCGCGATGGAGCCGACCCGGCGCACGGCCTCCTCCAGCGCGTCTCGCGCCTCCGGGACGTGCAGTCGCCGCGCCTGCAGGCGCAGCAGCGCCGCCACGGTCTGCAGGTTGTTCTTGACCCGGTGATGGATCTCCCTGATCGTTGCGTCCTTCGAGAGCAGCTCGCGCTCCCGGTGCCGCAGCTCCGTCACGTCCCGGAGCAGAACCAGCGCGCCGGACCGGTGTCCGTCCACCACGAGCGGTATGGCGCGCAACTGCACCACTGCGCCGTTAGCCTCGACCTCCGTCTCGGCTGGCGCACGGCCGCTGGCCGCGAGCATGAGCGAGTCGTCACGGGGCTCGCGGTTCGCGTGCAGCCGCGCGGTCAGCGGGCCGAGCTGCTTGCCGACGAGGTCCGCCGCCAGCCCCAGCCTGCGATATGCCGACAGCCCGTTCGGGCTGGCGTAGCTCACCCGGCCGGTCTGGTTCAGCCGGATCAGGCCGTCGCCGACGCGCGGCGACCGGACGAGCGCGGGCTCGGCATCCGGCTCGGGGAACGTGCCCGCTGCCACCATCTGGGTCAGGTCGTCCGCCGCCTTCAGGTACGCCAGCTCCAGCCGGCTCGGGGTGCGCGCGAAGCTCAGGTTGGTCGATCGCTCAATCACCGCGATGACCCGCTCCGCACGGGTCACCGGGATGGTCTCGTGCCGGACCGGCACGCCCCGCGTCCACTCCGGGTCGCCTTCGCGCCAGACCCGCCGTTCGGTGTACGCCGCTGCGAGGTGCGGCTGGTCAGCGCCTGGTCGCACCGAACCCACGATGTCGTCGGGCAGCGCGGTCGGTCCGGTCGTCGGGCGCATCTGCGCCAGGGCTATCCAGCCGGCGTTCTCTGGCCAGCCGTCCTCCCCGCGGGGGCCAGCACCTCCCTCCTGCAGCGGGGCCCACAGCACCAGGTCGGCGAACGAGAGGTCGGCGAGCAGCTGCCAGTCGGATATCAGCGCGTGCAGCCAGTCCAGGTCCGCGCCGCGAATCCCGGCCCGGCGGGCAAGGTCGGTCAGCGTAGGCACTCAGCCATCATCGCAGCCAAAACGCCATGGGCTAACCGGGCGGCTGTCTGCTCGCAGCGGATTCGCCGGGTCGCCCAGCGGCCGGTGCCAGCTGTGGCCGGGAGCGCCGGGCCGATATCAGCGGCGCCTACCAGCTGGTAACGTCGCCGCCATGGAAGCCGACAGGCCCGCGGGGCACGGCGGCGCGCAGGCGGTGGCTGCGGCCCGCAGGCACGGCGTTACGACGATGTTCACCCTGTCGGGCGGGCACGTCTTCCCGTTGTACGACGGCGCGGTGACCGCCGAACCTCCGATGCCCATCATCGACGTCCGGCACGAGCAGACCGCGGTGTTCGCCGCGGAGGCGACGGCCCGGCTGACTCGCCGTCCGGGCCTCGCGGTCCTCACGGCCGGGCCTGGCGTCACCAACGGAATCAGCGCCGTGACCACCGCCCATTTCAACGGAACGCCGGTCGTGGTGCTGGCCGGGCGGGCACCAGACGGCCGCTGGGGCTCCGGCAGCCTGCAGGAGCTAGATCATCCTCCGCTGCTGGCGCCGGTGACCAAGCGAGCCTGGACCGTGCACGATCCCGGCCTGGTCGGCGACGCAGTCGATGCCGCGTTCACGCTCGCCGGCACGCGCCACCGCGGCCCGGTGTTCCTTGACGCGAGCCTGGAGGCGCTGTTCGGCGCCGCGGCCAGGCCTGCCGAGCCTGACCCGGCGCAGGCAGCTGGCGTCGGCGGCCACGATGTGCCCGCCGACGCTGACGTGGCCGCGGTGGCGAGACTGCTCGCGACCGCGCACCGGCCGGTGCTGGTCCTCGGCTCGGACGTCTGGCTCGATGGCGCTGAGCACGCCGCGCGAACCGCGGCGGAGCACCTCGGGCTGCCGGTCGTCACGAACGGCCAGGGTCGCGGCATCCTGCCGGCCGGGCATCCCCTGCTGGTCACCAGGGCACGCTCGGTAGCCTTCGCCGAGGCTGACCTCGTCATCGTGGCGGGCACGCCACTGGACTTCCGGCTGGGCTACGGGCGCTTCGGCGGCCGGGCCGGCCCGCCGCCTGCCAGGGTGGTCCATCTCGCAGACGCAGCCGATCAGCTGGCCACGCACTGCGAGCTCGCCGGCTCGGCGGCGGGTGACCTCGCGACGGTCTTCACCGCGCTGGCCGGCGCGGCGACGGCCGCAGTCGTCGCCGAGGACTGGCTGCCGCGATTGCAGGACGTCTGCGCCCGGCAGCTGGCGGGCGACGCCGCGCTGCTGCAGAGCGCAGCCCGCCCGATCCACCCGCTGCGCATCTACGGCGAGCTGGCCAGCCTGCTGGAACCGGACGCCGTGGTGATCGGCGACGGCGGCGACTTCGTCAGTTACGCCGGCAAGTACGCCGAGCCGCAGCAGCCGGGCGGCTGGCTCGACCCTGGCCCCTACGGCTGTCTCGGCACCGGCCTCGGCTATGCGATCGGCGCCCGGGTGGCGCGCCCGGCAGCCCAGGTCGTGCTGCTGCTCGGCGACGGCGCCGCTGGCTTCTCCCTGATGGACGCCGACACCCTCGTCCGCCATGGCCTGCCGGTCGTGATGATCTGCGGCAACAACGGCATTTGGGGCCTGGAGAAGCACCCGATGCAGGCGCTCTACGGCTATGACGTCGCCGCAGACCTGCAACCGGGCTGCCGGTACGACCAGGTGGTGACGGCACTCGGCGGCGGCGGCGAACTGGTGACGGATCCGGCGGACATCGGCCCGGCCCTGCGGCGCGCATTCGACTCTGGCCAGCCGTACCTGGTCAACGTCGTCACCGACGCCAAGGACGCCTACCCGCGCTCGACCACCGGCGTGTGAGACCACGGTTGGCACTGGGCGTCCTTGGCGGCGGTGACGGCGCTAGTCGATGACGGCGATGAGGTCGCCCTCCTGGACCACGTCCCCCTCGGCCACGGCCAGTCTGGCCAGCGTGCCCGAGGCCTCGGCCAGCACGGGGATCTCCATTTTCATGGACTCGAGGATCACCAGGGTGTCCCCGTCGGCCACGCTGTCGCCCTCGGCGGCCACGACCTTCCACACGTTGGCCACCATCTCGGCCCGGACCTCACTCACGCGTTCTCCTCATCGTCTGCCACCGCCGGGCGCAGCCGCCGGTTGCGCTCCATCATCATCGCCGCGGTGCCGATGCCGGGCGCAGTCGGCTCACGAGCGACGTGTCGTAGTCGCCGGAAACAAACTCCGCGGACTCCAGCAGGTCCGCGTGAAACTGCAGGTTGGTCTTCGGCCCGGTGATGCGGAAGGCTCCGACAGCCGCCCTGGCGCGGTCAAGCGCCTCCGCTCTGTCCGCCCCGTGCACGCACAACTTGGCCAGCAGCGGGTCGTAGAACGGGGTGACGGTGTTGCCCGCGGCGTATCCTGCGTCGAGCCGAACCCCTGGCCCGGTCGGCGGCGACCAGCCTTCGATCGTGCCAGGACTCGGCAGAAAGCGCTGGCTGTCTTCGGCGTACACCCGCAGTTCCAGCGCATGCCCGGTCGCCGTCAGCGCGTCGGGCGCGAAGCTGACGTCCTGCCCGGCGGCAATCAGGAACTGCTGCTCGACCAGGTCGATGCCCGTGACTAGCTCGGTCACCGGGTGCTCCACCTGCAGCCGGGTGTTCATCTCCAGAAACGTGAAGTCCGCGGCCGACACGTCCACCAGGAATTCGACCGTGCCTGCGCCGCGGTAGTCCACCGTCTCCCCCGCCCGGACCGCGGCGGCGAGCATCCGGGCGCGCAGCTCCGCGCCCACCCCCGGGGACGGCGCCTCCTCGGCCACCTTCTGATGGCGCCGCTGCACCGAGCAGTCGCGTTCACCGAGGGCCAGAACCTTGCCGTCGGCCAGGCCGAGGATCTGCACCTCGACATGGCGGGCCCGCTCTACGAAGCGCTCAAGCAGGATGGCCGGGTGGCCGAAAAACCGCTCCGCCCTGGACCGAGCGGTCTCAAAGCCCGCGGCGAGCTCGTCCGGGCCGGCTGCCACGGTCATGCCGATGCCACCGCCGCCGGCCGCGGCCTTGATCATCAGCGGGTATCCGATCTGCTCGGCCGCCGCTATCGCGGCCCGCGGGTCCGCCGCCGGCTCCCGCGTTCCGGGAGCCACCGGAACGCCGGCTCGCTCCATCAGGTTCCGGGCATTGATCTTGTCGCCCATCTGCGCGATCGACTCGGGCGACGGGCCAATCCACACCAGCCCTGCGGCGATGACGCTGGCGGCGAAGGTCGAGTTCTCGGCCAGGAAGCCATAGCCGGGGTGCACGGCCTGCGCCCCGGTCTGCCGCGCGGCAGCCAGGATCGTCTCGCCGTTCAGGTAACTCGCGGCCGGCTGGGCCGGGCCGATGAGCACCGCCTCGTCGGCGGCGGCCACGAACGGCAGGTCGGCGTCGGCTGCCGAGTACACGGCCACCGAGCGGACACCGAGCCGACGAGCGGTGGCGATCACCCGACTGGCAATCTCGGCACGATTGGCGACAAGGACCGATTCGAGCACGCCCGGCAGCCTACAGCCGCGATGCCACCCGCCGGCTCGCAACCTCGCTGAGCACGGTCACCACGTCGACGTCGTAGCGAACCGGGTCCAGCCGCATCCGATCGATCGCGGCTATCGACCGGTCCCGGTCGGTTGAGCTGCCGACCATGTCGTCAAACGCGTTCGCGGCCCGGATGATCCTGCTGCCGAGCGGCGGTGCGGGGTCGTGGCCACGGGCGGGCCAGGCCTGACAGCGCACGAGCTGCGCAACCTCATCCAGCACACCGGCCTGGCGGATCACGTCCGCACCCAGTTCCGCGATCCGCTCCTGGTCGGCCGGCGAGACCAGCACCGTGGCGCCGCCGGGGATCGGATCATGCAGCGACAGCTGCCCGATGTCGTGCATCAGGGCCGCGTACTCCAGCGCGAGCAGTCCGGGCTCGGCCATCCCGAGCCCACGGCCGATCGCCACCGCCAGCCTGCTCACCCGCCGGGAGTGCCCGGCTTCGACGTAGCCGGCGACCTCGGTGACGCGCGCCAGCGACCGCACGGTCTGCAGGTACGTGGCCCGGATGCCGGCATACCGCCGGAACGCGACCTGGGTCACCAGGAGCGGGCCGATGAACGCGATCAGCACGGGCAGGCCTATCGCGTTGACGCTGAACACGGTGATGATGACGGAAGCACCCACGGCCAGGCCGAGCTGCCACTGCAGCCGGATCTCGTCCGTCAGCGCCACCGCGAACCGCGCTCCGACATCATCGGCGCGAATCAGCGCCGTGACCACGGTGTCGATGAGCCAGCCGAAGAAGATCAGCACCGCCATCACGCCAGCCTGAAGCTCCCACCGCTGGCTCAGAACGTAGCCGTAGACGACCGTCCGGAAGATGAACGCCACGCCGGCCACGGCCACCAGCCGGGTGCACATGCCGGTCACCCCGGCGGGGCGCCCGGCCGCGATGTGCGGCAGCGCGCCGACCATCATGCCGACCGCGCAGACGGCGACGACGAGCACCGCGGGCAGCACTACCTTGCCCTTCGGGCCACCGTGCACCGGCAGCAGCAGCAGCGCGTAGGACAGGGCGCCGACCATCGCGATAGGCGCCGCTTCCCGGCCGCCCGGCAGCGCCAGCCGGAGCAACTCGCCGAACGCGACGAGCCCGCCGAAGGCCAGCGCGGTATGCCAGTCGATGACGGGCTTCGGTTTCGAGTTCAGGATGACGGCGGTGCTGGCGAAGGACGCCGTCACCAGCATCGCGGCCGCCGCCATCAGCAGCAGCCGGCCGGAGTCCACCGCCTGCCAGTACGCAAGCCGGTCCGGCTCGGGGCGCCGTGCCATCACGCCGGTCACGGGATCACCACCTGAAGAGGCGCCGTCGGGTCGTCGTGATCCTGGACGGTCACCATCGCCAGGTCCGACGGGGCGCCCGTCGGCCCAGGCAACTCCCAGCCTTGCTGCCCGACGCAGGCGATGAACGCCTCGACGAGTATCGGGTCGAACTGGCTGCCCGCCCCCCTGCGCAGCTCGGCCACGGCCTGGTCGATGCTCTTGGCCTCGCGGTAGGAGCGCGTCGAGGTCATCGAGTCGAACGCGTCGGCCACCGCGATGACGCGGGCGAACTCAGGGATCTCGTGGCCGGCCAGGCCCATGGGATAACCGCGGCCATCGATCCGCTCGTGGTGATGCATGATGCCGTTCAGCGCCTCGAACAGGAACCCGATCTCGCGGACGATCTCAAGCCCGCGCATCGGGTGCAGCTGAATCGCAGCGAACTCGTCCTCGGTGAGCGGCCCGGTCTTCTGCAGCACCTGCGTGGGCACGCCGAGCTTGCCCACGTCGTGCAGCATCCCGGCGAACCGGATCGCCTCGGTCCTGGCCGCGCTCATGCCGATCTTCCTGGCGATCATGACCGAGCCACGGGACACCCGGTCGCCGTGCCCGCGGGTGTAGTAGTCCTTGGTCTCCACCGCCTGGCAGAGGGCGTTCATGGTCGCCGTGTAGGCCCGCTGCTCCTCGGCGAACTGCGCCATGGCCCAGCGGGCGACGAAGAGCGGGACGAGCACGATGACGGCGGCGAACCAGTTCATGATCATCCAGAGCGAGGCGATAACCAGGCCGAGGCTCGCATATCCGAGGTCGGAGGCCAGCAGCAACCCGAGGCTCGACTCGCCGGTTTCGGCGCGCACCGGAGCGCTGGCCCCGTTGAGCCGGTTGATCACCCAGATCATGCCGTGGTTAGCCGCGACGTGCACGAGGGCCGCCGCGGCGAACGCCAGCAGCGTGCGGCCGAAGTGATGAAAGTGCGGCAGGCCGACCGAGTGGTTGATGGCGAGGTAGGCGCTCCCCGCAGCCAGTCCGGACAGCGCGTGCATGGCGCCGTTGAACAGCCGCTCCCCCAGGCGCGGCTCGCGGCGCAGGCTGAGCACCGACATGGCACCGACAAACGCCGCTGCGGCCGGGCCGAGCAGCACGGCCGCAGCAAGCGTCGCAGCCCAGCTGGGCGACCATCTCGTCTGCCGGAATGTCAGCGGGCCCCTGGCCGAATCGCAGATGAGAAAGAGGACCTGCAGCACGACCAGATCGGCCCAGGGGTGGTTCTGCACGTGGCTTCGGCCTAGCACCGGGGTGCGCGCGACGAGAACCGCGGCGGCGACCAGGACGAGACCGATATAGGCCCAGGCGGCGGGGGTGATGCGGGCCGCTCGCGGGGGGCCGGCTACCTGCCGGCTGATGCCGAGCTGGCCTGAAGTCATCCGTTACCCGTCCTACGGCGCTGGGCATTGCCGGCGGATCCGGCACGCGTCGCGACTTAGCGTAACGCGGTGGACAGATCCCCGCCGGAGTCCGGCGCTACTCGGCGAGGGCCCCGGGGGTCTCGATCTCGGCGCGGACGGCGGCGATCCTCGTCAGCACCTTCACGCGCAGCTCGCCGGGCACGGGTTCGTGCCCGCAGCACTTGTGCACGAGCTTCTTCACGAGCTCATCGAGACCGTACTCGCGCAGGCACGGCCCGCACTCATCGAGGTGCTGGCGGATTTCGGCGTAGCTGCTGTCGTCCATCTCGCCGTCGATGTAGGAGTACACCATGGCGAGTACCTCGGTACACGGCACCTCGTGAGGATTCCCGCAGCTCATGGCGTGTCCCTTCGTGGTGAGTCGCCATTGGCAGCCGCGGGAGCTGCCGCATACAAGCCCTGGTCCGCCGCGTAATCCTGCAGTAGCTCGCGGAGCTGTCGACGGCCGCGGTGCAACCGCGACATGACCGTCCCGATCGGAGTGCCCATGATGTCGGCGATCTCCTTGTAGGCGAACCCCTCGACGTCAGCGAGGTAGACGGCCAGCCGGAAGTCCTCGGGGAGGGCCTGCAGGGCTGCCTTGATGTCGGAATCCGGCAGCCGCTCCAGCGCCTCGGTCTCGGCGGACTTCAGGCCGCTCGACGTGTGCGACGCTGCCCTGGCGAGCTGCCAGTCCTCGATCTCCTCGGTTCCCGACCGCTGCGGCTCGCGCTGGCGCTTGCGATAGCTGTTGATGAAGGTGTTGGTCAGGATCCGGAACAGCCAGGCCTTGAGGTTCGTGCCCTCCTGGAACTGGTGGAAAGAGGCATAGGCCTTGGCAAATGTCTCCTGCACCAGATCCTCAGCGTCGGCGGGATTGCGGGTCATCCGCATGGCCGCCGCGTAGAGCTGATCCAGATACGGCAGCACGTCGGCTTCGAACCGCTTGCTCCGCTGCTCAAGTGTCTCGGGGACCGGACCCACCCCTTCCGGAATCGAGGGCTGCAGGCCACCAGACTGCCAGCCTCCAAGCCGGGAGGATACAACCCCGAGGTTGATCACATCGCGCGCGACCGTCCGGGTCGCGTCTGGCCCGGTCAGGCACCTGGCAAGAGACACGTAGTGCCCAACATCGGCCCTGGTGCCTTCATTCCGGCCGGTCCTCAGCGGCGCAGCCGGTCCAGCTTGGCCTGGCAGGCGACGCACCTGGCCGCGTCCGGCTTGGCCTCCAGCCGGCCCTCGGGCACCAGCGTGCCGCAGTCGACGCAGGTGCCATACGTTCCCAGGTCAATCCGGTGCAGGGCGGCGAGCACGTCCGTCCGTTGCCGCCGGGCGGCGGCGAGCACAGCCTCAGATCGCTCGCTCTCCGACAGGTTGGCACCCGCGTCGGCGGGGTCCTGCGGGTAGTCGCCCGCCGCCCACGCAGAACGCCGGCCATTCCCGTTGAGAACCCCGATCGATCTGTCCAGCTCGTCACATATTTCAACTAGGCGCCGACGGGCCGCGGTGACATCCATCCGATCCCCGCCTCCTTCCAAACTGGCTGGCAGCGCCGAGAGGGGATCGTGCGAGCGCCGCCTGCCTGCTGAGGGACTAGAACAGCGCCTGAGCGCTGTCGTCTCCGTTGCTGGGTGTGCCAGCAATCCGAAGCTGCGCCCCGGCGGCTGCCGGGGCGGCTGGCACCGGGATTAACGGCCCGGCTAGCGGCTCGATGAGCTGCGGTCCGTTGTTGCGGACCGCGTTGACCTGGGTGGAAACCGGATAGACCTGCAGCCCGCTGACCGCCGCCGGGACGAGCAGCGCGCGCAGGTCTGCCTGGTCGGCACTGTCTGGGTCCAGCCAGTCTGACCAGCGGATCGGGTCGATGATCATGGGCATTCGGTCGTGGGTCACGCCGAGCTCGTCCGGCGCGCTCGTCGTGATGATCGTGGCGGTCCAGAGCCAGGCATCGGGATCGTCGCTGGCCACTGCCCGGTCTCGCCACAGTTCGTACAGGCCGGCGAAGGCCAGCGGACGCCCGTTCCGCGGGCTGATGTAGACCGGCTGCTTAGCCGCGTCCGGCCGCGCCTGCCATTCGTAGTAGCCATCGGCGGGCAGCAGGCAGCGACGCTTCGCGAACGCATGGCGGAACGCGGGCTTCTCGGCGACGGTCTCGACCCTGGCGTTGATCATCCGGCCGCCGATCTTCGGGTCCTTGGCCCAGAACGGCACCAGGCCCCAGCGCAGCACCCGCAGCTCACGCGCGGCCGGCGCGTGCTGAGCCGCGCCATCGTCGGCACCGGGGCCCGACGACGCCGCAGCTGGCGCCCGGGCGTCCGTGCGCTCGAGCACCGCGTAGACCGGCTTGGTAGGCGCGACGTTGTAGTCCGGCTGGAGAGGCTCGGTCACCGCGTCGCGCTGCACGCTGAACTCCTCGAGGAGCTCAATGCGCTTGCGCGCCGACGCGTACCGACCACACATCTCTCACCTGACAGCACCAGAGCAGAACCTGCGAACCGAGAATGTGCCGGTTCATAGCCAAGATTCGGCTATGCCAAACCTTGCCGAGAAGTCGGATTCATTCCACGCCCCGCAGCATCGCGGTGTCTGATTGTCGCTCTGCACGCCCGGCCGCGTCCAGACGTGCCCGGACCAGTAACCTTCGAGGCATGCACGGACCAGCAGACGGCGGGGCGGATTGGCCAGCCCCGGTTGCCGTCGCTCCCGTGGCCGCAGTGATCCGGTTGCCCTCCTCGAAGTCCATGACCAACCGGGCCCTCGTACTGGCCGCGATCGGGGACGCGCCCGCAACGATCGTCGGTCCGCTGCAGGCGCGCGACACCGGGCTCATGAGGGCCGCGATCGCAGCGCTTGGAGCCGATGTCGTGACGTCGGGCCCGGCTGGTGGTACCGCACCGGGGACTGACCAGCCGGTATGGACGGTCACGCCCGGATGGCGGTCTCGCCGGGCGCGCGTCGATGTCGGCAATGCGGGCACCGTGCTCAGGTTCGTGCCGCCGATCGCGGCGCTCGCGATCGCTGACGTCGACTTCGACGGCGATCCGCGGGCCAGGGAGCGGCCGGTGGCCGAGCTGCTGGCCGGGCTGCGGCAGGCCGGCGTCGAGATCAGCGACGGCGGCCGGGGTGCGCTGCCGTTCGTGGTGCACGGCCGCGGCCGGGTCCCCGGCGGCGCCGT
>JASHSZ010000691.1 GCA_030040815.1 Streptosporangiaceae bacterium | reverse complement strand
GCGATGAAGGGGAAGGCCTGCCAGATGACGAGGACACCGACGACCAGGTACGCCTGCAACCAGCCGTTGGTGGTCCAGTTGTATCCGGCCCAGTGGGCGCCGCCGCCGAGCCAGTGCGGCAGCCTGGACAGCGTCCAGTCGACGACACCGCCGTCCGGGTTGACCAGCCAGTAGAACAGCACAGCGGCCGCAACGGGTGGGGTGGCCCACGCCATCAGCGCGGCGGTGCTGACGAAGACGGACATCTTCTTGCCGAGGCGGTTCAGTAGCAGCCCGACGACTGTGCCGACGATCAGCGTGACCGGCACGACGACGACCGCGACGATGACCGTCGTGCGCAGCGAGATCCAGAACTCAGGGTCGCGGAAGGTAGCGGTGAAGTTCGCGAACCCGACCCACTGGGTTGGCTCAGCGCCGGTGATCTGGAAGATGCTGTAGTTCTGGAACGAGAAGATCACGACCTGGACAAGCGGCCACAGCAAGACCAGCCCGATGCCGATCAGCCCTGGCGCCACCAGCAGGTACGGGGCGAGCTTGTGCCGCCGGATGAACCGGCCGAGACCGTCGCGCAGCGAGCCGGGCGAGCCCGGGCTCTGGCGCGGGCGTCGGACGGCCCCCGCGGGCGCCCGGTGCTCGATCGTCTCGGCCATGTGTGAGGTTCACTTCCTTCCGACGCCGCCGGGCTCGGGCTGCTGGGGATCGGGCCCTCAACGCCGCCACAGCGCACGCGCTGGGCACCCGGCCGGCCCGGTCACGCCGGGCCGGCCGGGTTGATCAGCGACCCCTCAGCTCTCGCTGCCCGTGTTCAGCACGTTCTGCAGTTCAGTGTTGGCCGTGTCCACCGTGGTAGTGAAGTTGGCTCCCTGCATCAGTGACTTCATCATGTCGGGGATGATCTGGTCGGTGGCGTCGGCGGTTCCCCAGTTCTTGGTGTTGAGCGGGGAGATCTGGGTGAAGCCGGCCGCCTCGGCGAAGCCCGAGAGGACCGGGCTGCTCTTGTAGACCCCGCTGGAAAGCGACGTCGTGAACTCGGGGAAGAAGCCCTGTGAGTTAGCGAACGTCGTCGCCAGGGACGGGCTGTCCATCACCGACACGAGGTCCCAGGCCGCCGTCTTGTACTTGCTCTTGGCCCACACGCCCAGGTCCGAGCCGCCAGCGAACGCCGGGGCCGGGTTGGGACCGCTCTCGCTCGGGATCGGGAAGGACGCCCACTGAGACTTGTTCGCGGTGCTGACCGCCTCCAGCGAGGACTCGGCCCACGGACCGTCGATGTACATGTCGAGCGTGCCATCGGCGAAGTCCTGGTCGCTGCCGCCGGAGGTTGCACCGGGCGCGCCCAGCTCGGTCTGGCCGATGTACTTGGCCGGGGACACGTGCTGGGTCAGGTAGAGGTCAGCGTAGAACGCGATGCCGGCCTCAGACTTCGGCGAGTTCAGCTCGGCGACCCACTTGCCGTTCTTCAGCACCGCCACCTGGCCGCCAGCGCCCCAGATGAAGCTGACGATCGCGTTGGTGTAGTTACTGGGGGCGCCGATGCCGTAGGTCCCCGGGTAGGCCGCCATCAGCGCCTTGGCGTCGCTGACCAGCTGCGCCCAGGTGGTGGGGGCTGAGGTGATGCCAGCCTTGGCGAACTGGTCCTTGTTGTACCAGATGCCGCGGACGCCGCCGAACCACGGCACGGCGTAGTTCTGGCCGTTGATCGTGTCGTTGGCGAGGTTGCCGGGGATGAGATCCGACCCGTTGCTCCAGGCCTTGACATCGCTAGTGATGTTCGCCAGCGCACCCTCAGCCGCGATGCCGGGTGTATCGGTGTTGCCGAGCTCAGTGATGTCCGGCCCGCCCTTGCCGCTGGCGAGCGCGTTGGTCCAGTCTGTGGTGCGGTCGCCCCACGGGATCCAGTCCACCACGACCTTGGTGTTCTTGTACTGCGGGAACTTCGAGTGGAACTTGTTGACGACGCCGTTCATCCAGGTGACCTGCGATGGAACGGACGCACCCATCCGCCAGACCACGAGCTTGGACGGGATCGCGCCCGACGATGAGCTGCTGCTGGAGCCACATCCGGCTACGGCTGCTCCGGCGATTACGGCTGCCGCGCCGAATACGGCTGCCGACCTCGTGAAAGTCACTGACCGATCTCCCTTCCCGGCGGTGTGAGACGGAACCGGCGTCCTCCGGGCGGACGCCTCCGGCCGGGCTGAGGCCTGGCGGCGGCACCTACGGTAGATGTCGAGCTTGAGTAGTTCGACCCCTATCGTGGGGTAGTGCCCGCCGGGGACCGAGCCCTGACGATGTTGCTTGCGGAGAAACTAACAGGAAACTTTCCTATAAGATAGGCTCCGTTGCCAGATTGAGACAGATGCTGGATCGAGCCGCGATCTGGAACCGGCGCCGCCACTACCACCAGCCACGCAGGGATGCCGCGTCGGCCGTACAGTCGGGTTCAGTCAGCGCGGGATGAGGGGTGGGGCATGCAGCGACGGCCTGGAACGCCGAGCCTCTTGCGCGAGCTGAACGACCGGTCGGCGCTCGAGTTGCTGCTCGCTGGCGGCCCGATGACCAGGTCTCAGCTCGGTGAGCACACTGGCCTGTCCAAGGTGACGGCGTCCCAGCTGCTGTCCCGGTTGGAAGAGCGCGGCATCGTGGCGGTGGCGGGCGAGCTGGCCGGCGGTCGCGGGCCCAACGCCGCGCTCTACGCGGTCGTGCCGTCGACCGCATACGTGGCCGGGCTGCATGTCGAGCAGAACGAGGTCAGCGCCGGAGTCGCCGACATCACCGGGAACGTGGTGAGCCGCATCGCGGTCAACCCGACCGGCGCGGAGGATCCGGTCGCGCTGGTCCGCGGCGCGGTCGGCGCAGCGTGTACCGAGGCGGGCGTCCCGCCGGAGGCGCTGCGGGCGTTCGTCATCGGCACGCCAGGCGTGCTCGATCCGCGCACGGGCGACCCGCGGCTCGCGGTCAACCTGCCCGCGTGGCACGAGGGCGTGGTAGCCGCGCTGCGCACCGACTTGGGCAGGCCGGTCACTCTGGAGAACGACGTGAACCTGGCCGCGATGGCCGAGCGGGCCGTCGGCGCGGCCGTCGGCGTCGACGACTTCGCGCTGGTCTGGCTTGGCGTGGGACTCGGCCTCGCGACCGTCCTCGACGGCAGGCTGTACCGGGGCGCAGGTGGTGCCGCCGGTGAGATCGGCTACCTCCCGGTGCCCGGCGTGCCGCTGCCGCAAGATGTCACGCACCCGGCCACGGGGGCGTTCCAGCGGCTGGTGGGCGCGCAGGCGCTCGTGCCGCTAGCAGCTGAGTACGGCTTTGAGGACCCGACCGCAGCCGGTGCGGTGGCACTGGCCGTGCAGGCCGCTGCCCGCGGTGAACAGCGAGCCGCCGCCTTCCTGGCCGAGCTGGCCGGGCGGGTAGCGACCGGCGTAGCCGCGGTCTCGGTCGTGCTCGACCCTGGCCTCGTCGTACTGGGCGGGGACGTTGGCCGAGCAGGCGGGACCCCGCTGGCCAGCAGGGTGGCGGCCGAGGTCGGCCGGATCAGCCCGGCCCGGCCCGTCGTGGTGCCGACGGCGGTCGACGGCGCGCCGGTCTTGCGCGGGGCGATCCTCGCGGCCGTGGATCACGCCAGGGCGGAGCTGCTGGCTTCGATAGCCGACCCCGCATAACGCCCGGCTCGTCCCCGGCATTCAACCTGGCGGCTGCTCTTCCACCAGCACCTCCATGCCGTTCAGGGACCGCATCGAGGACTCGATAGGACCAGTCCGGATCCGCAACGTGCAGGATCGGCAGGAGTTTGGTGCTCAGCCCTGGCATGTCCGCCATCGTCGGGCCCGTCAGCCCCAGATCGCAAGGTCGCACTCGTTACCTTCGGGGTCGGCGAGGGTCCACCACTGCGGCGCGTGCGCGTCGCTGACGATGCTGCCGCCTGCCGCCAGCGCGGCAGCGATGCGCGCCTGCACCTGATCGTGCGGGACGTAGATGTCGATGTGGATGCGGTTGCGCTGCGGCCGCTCGGCGTCCATCTGCTGGAACCAGAACGGCGGTCCGGCGCGACGGAAGTCGAGCAGGTCCTCGTCGCCGACCTCGGGGTAGCCGAGCACCGCGTGCCAGAAGGGGCGCACCGTCGCGATATCGAGCGCGTCAATCGCGATCTGGACCTGCTGCACTGCGGCCGGGTCGGCGGGCGCCTGCGCCTGCCGTGCGGCTGCGGAGATCTGCCGGGCCAGGATGACGTCTCGCTCGGTGACGCCGAACGTGCCGGTCGTGAACAGCCGGACGGTCACGCCCTCGGGGCGCAGGTCGATGTCTGGCTCGTGGTTCGCCGCCGCGGCTAGGTCGCTGATGGCCTGCGCCAGGGCGACGCCGGCCCGGAGCGAGCCGGTCGCGAAGTACGCACACGCGAAACCGGCGCCCCAGATCACGCGCCAGTCCTCGACGCCTTCGGACTCCGAGAACTGCGCCGCAGTCAGGCGCTCGGTCATAGCCCCACCTCCGGGCGAAACGTTGCGGTTAGCCGCCACGGTAGACGTCGGCACCGACACTGCGCGGGCGGTCGGGGCGCCGCGCTGTCACGCTCGCCGGCGGCGCGGCATGATGCTGCCTTATGACCGCGACTCGCGACGTGCGGAAGACCGCGGTGCGGCTGTCCGACGGACGGGAGCTCATCTACTTCGACCGGGCTGCGCAGCCGGGCCGTGACGCGCCTGACCGGCGCGGGCTGCAGCCGGCCCAGGCCGACTGCCAGCTGCGCTACGACCCGCTGCTGGGTGCGTGGGTGATGTACGGAGCGCACCGGCAGGACCGCAGTTACCTGCCGGCCGCGGCCGACTGCCCGCTCTGTCCTTCCGCGAGTGGCCGGCGCACCGAGATACCGGCCAGCGACTACGAGGTTGTGGTGTTCGAGAACCGGTACCCGGCGCTGACCGAGCCGGCCGGGCCAGCACGTCCGGCAGACCCGCTGCTGCCGGCCCGGCCCTCGGCGGGTCGCTGCGAGGTGATCTGCTTCACCAGCGCTCACGACGCGTCGTTCGCCGACCTCACGCCGGAGCGGGTGCGTCTGGTGACCCAGGCGCTGGTCGACCGGACCGCGGAGCTCAGCGCGCTACCCGGCGTCGCTCAGGTGTACTGCTTCGAGAACCGCGGCCGGGAGATCGGCGTGACTCAGCCGCACCCGCACGGGCAGATCTACGCCTACCCGTTCGTGACACCGCGGACCAGCCGGATGCTGCGGTCCGCGCGGGCCTACGCGCGGCGCACCGGCCGGAACCTGTTCGACGACGTGGTCGCGGCGGAACGCGCGGCCGGCGAACGCATCGTGCGCGCGGGCCGGCACTGGGTCGCGTTCGTCCCGCACGCGGCTCGCTGGCCGTATGAACTGCACTGTTACCCGGTGCGCCGGGTGCCCGACCTCGCCAGTCTGCTGCCCGCGGAGCACGCCGAACTCGCCGATTTCCAGCTCGACCTGCTGGGCCGGTTCGCCCGGCTGTTCGCGACGCCCGCGCCATACGTCTCCGGCTGGCACCAGGCGCCGGCCCGAACGGGCCGCCAGGCATTCGCGCTGCATCTGGAGCTCTTCACGCTCCGGCGCAGCGACGACAAGCTCAAGTACCTGGCCGGATCGGAGTCAGGAATGGACGCGTTCGCTACCGACGTGCTGCCCGAGCAAGCCGCCGAGCGGTTGCGGGAGCTGGGCTGATGTGGACATGACCGACGGCCGGCCGCGAGAGCGGTCCTGATGAGGGAACGGGGTTGCGTGCGGGCGCGGCCCGACGGCGAACCCGGCCGCGGGGCGGGCAGGGCCTCGTGACCGCCGCCGAGGTCGTTGAGCGCGCCGCCAGCGCGTACCGGTCGCGCTACGACGCCGAGCCGGAGGGCGTCTGGTTCGCCCCCGGCCGGGTCAACCTCATCGGCGAGCACACCGACTACACCGGCGGGTTCGTGCTGCCCTTCGCGCTCGGGTCCGGGGTCGCCGTCGCGGCGGGCCGGGCGCCAGGCGGGGTGATCACCGTGTGGTCGGGCCAGGAGCCGGGCGATTCGCGCGCCGCGGCGGTCCACGCCCTCACGCCCGAGCTCATCAGCGGCTGGCCGGCCTACCCGCTCGGTGTGGCGTGGTCCCTGCGCGAAGCGGGCCACCAGCCGGGCGGAACCTGGCTCACGATCGACGCCGACCTGCCCGCGGGCGCGGGCCTGTCGTCGTCGGCCGCGCTGGAGTGCGCCACCGGCCTGGCCCTGTCCGACCTGCACGGCCTCCGGGTGCCGCGGCCGGAACTCGCGGCGCTAGCCAGCCGGGCCGAGAACGAGTTCCTCGGCGCTCCCACGGGCATCATGGACCAGTCCGCCGCGCTGCTCTGCCGGGCCGGGCACGCGCTGCTTCTTGACTGTCGCAGCGGAGCGAGCGAGGACGTGCCGCTGGATCCCGGCGCGGCGGGCCTGGTGCTGCTGGTCTGCGACACCGGCACCCGGCACGCGCTCACCGACGGCCAGTACGCGCGGCGACGCAGGTCGTGCGAGGAGGCAGCCCGGCTGCTCGGCGCCGGCTCGCTGCGGGACGTCACCGACCGATGCGACGACCTTGACGGGCTCGCCGATCCACAGCTACGACGGCGGGCACGCCACGTCGTCACCGAGAACCGCCGGGTTCTCGGGGCGGCCGCCCTGCTCCGCTGCGGCCTGCTCGCTGACGTGGGCCCACTCCTGACGCAGTCGCACGCATCTCTCCGCGATGACTTCGAGGTGTCCTGGCCGCAGGCCGACGTAGCCGTGACCGCGGCGTTGTCGGCCGGGGCCGCAGGTGCGCGGATGATGGGCGGCGGGTTCGGCGGGTCCGTGCTCATCCTGGCGAGAGTCGAACTGGCCAGCGAGGTCGAGGCCGCGATCGCGGCCGAGTACGCGCGGCAGAGCTGGCCGCCACCGGCTGTCACCGAGGCCGTGCCGTCCGACAGCGCGCGGCGGATGCGCTGACG
>JASHSZ010000690.1 GCA_030040815.1 Streptosporangiaceae bacterium | reverse complement strand
GCGGGATCTTCACGGCGAGGATGAACGACAGCCAGGCGGCCTCGATCGCCTTCTGATTGGCCTCGCTCACCATCCCGGCATCGGCGACGATCGTCACGTCCGGAAGGCCATGGGCCGTCATGAACGCGGAGATGACCGGAAGCATGGTCTTGGTCTCGGCCTTGTTGCCCTCAAAGGCGCTGACCATGAGCGGGAAGCCGTCGGCATCGGTGAGCAGTCCGATGGTGATTTGCGGCTCTAGCCGCCGCTCCTTCGAAAAACCCGGCTCGCGGAACCCGTCGCCCTCATCAGTCTCGAAATACAGCGGGCTGACGTCATACAGAACCAGGCTCGCCGGGCCCAGCCCGGCATGGGCGGCGCAGGCAGCCGAGATCTGCTGCCGCCAGGAATCCCTGGCATACACCCGCAGCCGCCGCGTGACGGTCCGGTACGACGCGGGCGTCATGCCGGCTTCCTCCAGCACCCGCGCGCTGTCGAGCTTGCTGACCGGCTCGATGATCCGGGCCAGCACCAGGCCCGCGAACACCACATCACCCCCGGTAGCCCGGTCGAAGCCCAGCACCCGCCAGGCGCGCTCCAGCGCATCCAGCAGCACACCCATCCGGGCTGAGGTAATCGGCAACGGCCCACCCGGTGCGGCAGTGTCCAGGCCCAGGTCGAGCTCGCCCTGCCCGGCTGCCAGCCGCTGCCGCGCTACCGCCTTCAGCAGCTCCAGCTCAGCATCGTCATGAGCCGACCCGATGTGCTCGATATCCCGCGACCCCCGGTGCGACGAATGCACGATCTGCACCGCAGTCGCACCAGAGGTGATCTTCACCGTCCGCAAATACGGCGACACCCGCCCAGCCTAGGGCCGCCTAGTGCGCAACTTCAGCAATCACGAACAGCGAACCCGCAGGCCAGCGCCCCAGCGAAATGATCAGCGCCCGTTCATGGCCGAAGACATCCCAGGAGTTTGGATGTCAAGCGGCGGCGCGAGATTGGCCGGTGTTTTCCCGGTGGCCCCAAGCGGTGGCCTCGTCGTAGCAGGTGCGTGTCTTCAGGCATCCGTGCAGGATGCCGACGAGCCGGCTGGCCAGTCTTCGCAGGGCGTCGTTATGTTCGAGTCCCCTGGCGCGATGGGCGTCGTAGAACGCGCGGGCGCCGGGTGAGACCCTGAGCGAAGCGAAGGCCTGGATCATCAGGGCGTCGATGAGCCGGTCGTTGCGCACGAACCGGGCCGCGACGATCTTCTTCTTACCGGAGGCACGGGTGATCGGGGAAGTGCCGGCGTAGTTCCTGCGGGCCTTGGCGCAGGCATACCGGCACGGGTCGTCGCCGAACTCGCCGAGCACCCGGGCGCCGGTGATCGCGCCCAGGCCGGGCTGGGACAGGTAGATCTCAGCGTCCGGGTGCTGGCCAAAATGTGCCTCCACCTGCCCCTGCAGGACGGCGACCTGCTCGTTCAGGGCGGCGGTCACCGCGATCAGGGACCGCGCGGTAGCGGCGTAGGCGGCGGTCAGCGCGGGCGGCTGACCCAGCTGAGGGCTGCGCAGCGCAGCCAGGATCGCGTCGGTCCTGGCCGCGATCTTGTAGCGGCCGGCGTGCCTGAGCACCGCCGAGACCTGGGCGCGGGTCAGCTTCGCGGCGCGGGCCGGGTCCGGTGCCTTGCTCAGCAGCTCCAGCGCGTCCGGGGCGTCTAGATCCTCGAACGCGGTCACCGCGGCCGGGAAATACTCCAGCAGCTGGGCCCGCAGCCGCTGCACCATTGCGGCTCGCTCCCAGATCAGCGTCTTATGCGTGCGGGCCACCACCTTGACCGCCTCGGCCTGCGGGCTGTCCCCGGCTGCCGGGCGCAGCTGGTGCGCATCGGTGCGCACCGCATCGGCCAGCATGTGCGCGTCCCCGCCGTCGCTCTTGGCCCCCGACACGCCGTGTCGGCTGCGATACCGGGACGCCTGCAGCGGGTTCACCGGGAACACCGTGTAGCCCGCGGCAATCAGCGCCGCCACCCACGGGCCGCGGTCGGTCTCGATCCCGACCTGCACCTCCGCATCACTATCGGCAGGAAGGAACCGGCTGATCGTCTCGTGCAGCTGCCCGATCCCGGCCACCCCCTCCGGCAGCCGTTTCCTAGCTAGCACCTGGCCGGCCTCGTCCATCACCTCGATGTCGTGATGGTCCTGCGCCCAGTCATCCCCGACCAGCAGCCGCATGCATCCTCCCGCGCACGATGCCCAATCCGGTCAGCGGCCAGCAGGAGAACCATCAGCAGACTAATGAACAGTGCTCACGCCAGGCGGCGGGCACGACATCCCAGCAGCGATCAACTCTCCCGGACACCGGCGGGGGCACGTTCTTGGGCTAACGGGCTCCAGCGCCCTGTCAGGTAGAGTGCTCACCCGCCGGCGGCCACCAGGTACCGAGTCTGCCGGACAGCCAACCCGGTAAATCTCATTAGTCCTGTGCCTGCTTGCAGCAGCTCGGGGCGCTGCGGAAGCGCCCGTCTGGTCCCCGGTTTCCGCGGCTGGGGACGCGGCTCGCCGTCGAGCTGCTCGGCAGCTTCACGGACCCCCAGTGCCTGCGCATGGTCGCGGCTTGAGTCGGCGGGCTAATCCCCGGACCGCTCGACCGGGTGGGCTAGTGCTCTGCTCACTTGGGGTAGAACCGGACCTTCACCATGCCGT
>JASHSZ010000689.1 GCA_030040815.1 Streptosporangiaceae bacterium | reverse complement strand
CCCGTGGGTCTGCTCCCTGGCAAGCACCACGGTCCCGCGGGAAGGAGACCCGAAGTCCGGCGAACTGGGCCAGTGCGGCTGACGGATGCGGCAGCTGGCGGGGGTTCCGGGGGTCACCCCCGGGCAGGTACCGCGAGCCTGCGGGAGGGAGGCCGAAGGCCTCCGGACAGAGAGCGGGGCGTGGGCTGGCGGGGGTTCCGGGGGTTACCCCCGGGCAGGTACCGCGAGCCTGCGGGAAGGAGGCCGAAGGCCTCCGGACAGAGAGCGACGCCGGGTGGCGGGGGTTCTGGGGGTCACCCCCGGGCAGGTACCGCGAGCCTGCGGGAGGGAGGCCGAAGGCCTCCGGACAGAGAGCGGGGCGTGGGCTGGCGGGGGTTCCGGGGGTCACCCCCGGGCAGGTACCGCGAGCCTGCGGGAAGGAGGCCGAAGGCCTCCAAACAGAGAGCGACGCCGGGTGGCTACGGGGGCAAACCACCCGGCGTCGCATTCATCGGCGCTCCGACGGGGGCCCGGAACGCCGGCAGTTGATGCTCCGGCGGGGGACCAGAGCACCGGTAAGCATGTTACACCGAACGTCCCACTAGTGCATCAAGACGGGATACCAGGTAATCAAAGCCGTCGTGGGCGACTAGTCCGGGCGTGTCGCGCCGCGCGAGTGCTACTGAGGGTGCGGTGGCTGGTCGCCGGGCTTCGTCGGCGGCGGGTAGATGGCCGGGGAGTTCGGCTCGTACCGCCGGAAACCCCGGTTCGACGTCGGCTCCCGGCCCCCGTTAGCGAGGATGACGGCGAAATACGGGATCGCTACCATGCCGACCGCCGGAATGGCGGTGAGCCAGCCGAGGTGGTTGACGAACATCAGGATCGCGGTGAAGAAGCACACCGTCCTGATGCCCATCATGATTAGGTACCGGCGCTGCCGATAGCGGATATCCGCGGACATACCTGGCTTGGCTTCGGTTACCAGGTACGGCTGGTCGTGGCGCGGTCCGTGAGCCGTCCTCACACGATCCACGTTATGCCGCGGGCCGGGTCCGCCGCCACTGCGGAGAGCGCCGGTCCGGGCTCATGTCGATCGGGCATGCTGACACAGGCAGGTCGGCCGCCGCGCGCAGCGGCCGGAGTCGTTGGGAGGACATATGACCGATCGCACGTATCGCGTGACGGAGATCGTCGGGACCTCGCCGGACAGCGTCGAGGCGGCGATCCGCGGCGCGCTGCGCAGGGCAGCACAGACGCTCCGGCACCTGGACTGGTTCGAAGTGACCCAGGTCCGGGGCCAGATCGTCGACGGCGAGGTAGCGCACTTTCAGGTCGGCCTCAAGATAGGGTTCCGGCTCGAAGACCCGTGACGGCGCTGGCCCGCTGGGCCGTGTGTGCAGGGCGGCGCCTAGCTAGCTGGCCTGGCTAACCGAGGACATGTTGAAGCCCTCGACCCGAACCGGTGGCATGGCGGCTCTGGTGAAGTAGTCGCCCCACTCGCGCGGCAGCGTCGGCACGGTGGCGCCGACCTCGGTGATCCGGCTGAGGAGGGCCACCGGACTCTCGTTAAACCGGAAGTTGTTGACCGCGCCGGTCACCTCACCGTTCTCGACCATGTACACGCCGTCCCTGGTAAGGCCCGTGAGCAACAGAGTCTGCGGGTCGACCTCGCGGATGTACCACAGGCACGTCAGCAGCAGGCCCGAGGTGGTCCGGCTGACCAGGTCGGCGACCGACCCGTCGGCACCGGGAGCTGTCATGACCAGGTTGTCGATCGCCGGGGTCACCGGCTGGCCGGACAGCCGGGCGGTGTGCCGGGTCTGCGTGAGCGCGGTGAGCTGTCCGGCCCCAATCCAGTCCGTCCGTCCGGTCGGCAAGCCGTTGTCGAAGACCGAGGAATCCCTGGACGAGGCGTGGGCGATGACGAAGGGCGCGCACTGCAAGCCGGGCTCGGCCGGGTCGCTGTACAGCGACACCGGGAGCCTGGCGAGCTCCTCACCGATCCTGGTGCCGCCGCCCGGTCTGCTGAACACGGTTCGACCGTCCAGCGCGTCCTTGGCGCCGGCCGACCAGTACATATAGATAAACAGGTCGGCGACCGCGGTCGGCGGAAGCAGCGTCTCATACCGGCCGGCGGGCAGCGATACCGACCGCTTGGCCCAGTCGAGCTGCTGTGCCAGGTCGGCCTCGAGCGTGATGACGTCCAAGTCGGCGAAGTCCCGCGTGCCGCCCCCCGCCCAGGCAGACCTGGTCAGATCGGCGGACTTGGCGTTGAGCTCGAGCCGCCCGGTCGGCTGGTCGTGCCGCAGCCGCAGGCCTGCCGAGGTGCCCAGGTAGGTCGAGGTCAGCCCGTGCTCGGCGAAGCCGTAGAGCTTGCGGCCGCCGCTGGCGGCGGTGGCAAACGCGGTGCCGAGATCGGCGGCGAAGCCGGCGAACACGCCGATCTGCGTCGCTTCGGGGGGCAGGTCGAAGGCTGCTTCGGCCGCCACGCTCGCCGCCTGCGTCACCAGCGGCTGTGCGTCCTCGGCGGGAGACGCCTCGGCCGCTGCGGCCTCGGCCTCCGCGACGACCTCGGCGATCTGGTGGCCGCGCACCCCGGCCCTGGACACGACGCCGACCCTGGCCTCGTCGCCACTGCGGCTGATCGCGATGACCGTCAGCTGCCGGGACCGCCAGACCCCGTTGGTAGTCAGTGAATTGCCCGCCCAGCGCAGGTTGGCTGACGAGCTCTCGTCGGCGATGACGACGCAGTCGTCGCAGCGGGCCGCGGCCAGCGCGCGCTCGACCGCGTCCTGCGGGGACAGTACCGCCTCCAGCTGGCCGCTCACGCGCCCGCCTCCTCGACCGTGTTGAGAATCCTGATCCCGCGCAGCACGACAGATGGGCAGCCGTGGCTCACCGGCGCCGCCTGGCCGGGCTGCCCCTTGCCGCAGTTGAACGCCCCGCCGAGGACGTAGGTCTGCGGTCCGCCGACGGCTTCCATCGAGTTCCAGAAGTCGGTGGTGGTCGCCTGGTAGGCCACGTCTCGCAGCTGGCCGGCCAGCTGCCCGTTCTTGATGCGGTAGAACCGCTGGCCGGTGAACTGGAAGTTGTACCGCTGCATGTCGATCGACCAGCTTTTGTCGCCGACGATGTAGATCCCGTCGGTGACCGACGCGATGAGCTCGGCCGTGGCCGGTCCGCCTGCGGCCGGCTGCAGCGACACGTTGGCCATCCGCTGGATGGGCATGTGGCTCGGGGAGTCGGCGAACGCGCACCCGTTGGACCTGCCGAGCCCCTTGAGCCGCGCGATCCTGCGGTCGAGCTGGTAGCCGGTGAAGACGCCGCCGGTGATGAGGTCCCAGGACTGCCCGGCGACGCCCTCGTCGTCGTAGCCGATCGTGGCGAGGCCGTGCTCGGCGATGCGGTCCCCGGTGACGTGCATGATCGGCGAGCCGTACTGCAGGCTGCCCAGCTTGTCGAAGGTGGCAAACGACGTCCCGGCGTACGCGGCCTCGTAGCCCAGCGCCCGGTCCAGCTCGGTGGCGTGCCCGATGGACTCGTGGATGGTGAGGAACAGGTTCGACGGGTCGATCACCAGGTCATACCGGCCGGCCTCGACCGACGGCGCGGTCATCTTCTCGGCCAGCAGCGACGGCATCTCGGCCAGCTCGGCCGGGAAGTCCCAGCCCGTGCCGGTCAGGTACTCATACCCGCGCCCGGCGGGCGGCGCCAGGGTGCGCATGGTCTCAAACCGGCCGTCCGCGGCGACCGCCACGGCCGTCACCGACGGGTGCACGCGGACCCGCTGCTGGAGCGCGGTGGTCGAGCCGTCGGTATAGAACTTGCACTCCTTGACCTGATACAGCGACGCGTCGACGTGATCGACACCGTCCGCGCCGAGCAGCTGCCTGCTCCAGCCCGACAGCAGCGCGATCTTGTCCGCGACGCCGACCGCGAACGGGTCCACCTGGTAGGCCGACAGCCAGGTCACATCGCCGTGCGCCGGCTCGTCGGCGAGCTCGATGCGCTCGGTGTTGATGGCGGCCGCGACCTTCGCCACGTCGACGGCCGAGGCGAACCCCCACGTCCCGTCCACCACGACGCGCACGGCGAGGCCGAGGTCGTCACTGTCGAACTGGGTCTCCAGGCTGCCGTCAGACAACCCGATCTGCTGGCCCCTGATGCGCTCGGCACGGAAGTCCGCATGCTGGGCGCCCAGCTGGGCGGCCCGCTGCAGGGCCGCATC
>JASHSZ010000688.1 GCA_030040815.1 Streptosporangiaceae bacterium | reverse complement strand
GCGGCACCCGTGGCCAATCGGTTCGACGCCCGCCCATCTGGTCGGCTAGCTTCGGGGCATGCCAGCAGCGATCGTCATCTCGGTCAACCGTGGCCAGGAAGCCGACCTGATGGTCGGCGGGCGGCTAGGGCGGTCCGCCATCGACAAGCGGCCGGCGGGCTGCCCGGTCGAGGTTGGCCCGCTGGGCCTAGACGGCGACACCTGCGCGGACAAGGTCGACCACGGTGGGCTCGAGCAGGCCGTGTACGCCTACGGCCGGGAGGACCTGGACTGGTGGACCGAGCAGCTGGGACGCGAGCTCCGGAATGGGATGTTCGGGGAGAACCTCACCACCGGCGGCATCGACGTGAGCGGCGCGCTCATCGGGGAGACCTGGCGCGTCGGCACGGCGGTCCTGCAGGTGACGTCGTCCCGCATCCCGTGCAACACCTTCAAGGCCTGGCTCGACGAGGAGCACTGGGTGAAGCGGTTCGCCGCAGGCGGACGGCCGGGCGCCTACCTGCGGGTGCTGACACCGGGCGTCATCGCCGCCGGCGACGACCTGGAGGTAGTGAGCCGCCCCACCGTGGCCGTGACCGTGGCCGAGTCTATGCAGGCCTTCTACGGCGACCACGACCTCATGCGCAGGCTGCTGGAGGTGCCGGGCCGGAGTGCGAAGTGGGACGCGATCGCCGCGGATGTGCTGAGCCGCGCGTGACGCGGCCCCCGCTCGGGCCGCGGAAGGCCTGCTGACGATGGCTGGTCAGCCGCCAGCCGGCGAGCCGGTACCCGCGAACGGCAGTCTGCCGGAGCCGTCGGCGGCGCGGCTCGGCGCCGCCCCATTTGGGGTGTATGTACATATCCCGTACTGCCTGACGCGGTGTGGCTACTGCGACTTCAACACCTACACCGCGGCCGAGCTCGGTTCGGGTGCGTCCCGTGACGGCTATGCGGCGCTGGCCGTCGAGGAGATCAGGCTGGCGGCTCGGGTGCTCGGTGGCCGGTCCGGCCCGGTGCAGACGGTGTTTTTCGGTGGCGGGACGCCCACGCTGCTGCCGCCCGCCAGCCTGGGCGCGATGCTGCGTGCCATCGACGCCGAGCTCGGGCTCGCGCGCGGTGCCGAGGTCACCACCGAGGCGAACCCGGAAACGGTGGACGAGCGGTCGCTTGCGGCGCTGCGAGCGGTCGGCGTTACCCGCCTGTCGATGGGCATGCAGAGCGCCGTGCCGCACGTGCTCGCCGTGCTTGATCGGGTGCACGAACCCGGACGTCCGGAGCGATGCGTGGGGTGGGCCCGCGCGGCCGGCTTCCGGCGGGTGAGCCTCGACCTCATCTACGGCACGCCGGGGGAGACCGACGCGGACTGGCTGGCATCGCTGGACGCAGCGCTGGCCGCGGGGCCCGATCACCTCTCCGCGTACTCCCTGATCGTGGAGGACGGGACCCGGCTGGCGGCCCGCATCCGGCGCGGGGAGTTGCCGCCGCCCGATGACGACGTGCTGGCCGACCGGTACGTCATGGCCGACGAGCGGCTGTCCGCGGCCGGGCTGGACTGGTATGAGGTCTCGAACTGGGCGGCTGGACCTGCCTCGCGGTGCAGGCACAACGAGCTCTACTGGACCGGGGGTGACTGGTGGGGCGTCGGCCCTGGCGCGCACAGTCACGTCGCGGGCACGCGGTGGTGGAACGTGCGGCACCCGGCCGCCTACGCCGAGCGGATCGCGGCGGGCGCCAGCCCAGGCCAGGCCAGGGAGTTTCTCACCGACTCCGAGCGCGCCACCGAACGGATCATGCTGCTGACCAGGCTTGCGGCGGGCTGCCCCGTCGCCGAGCTCACGGCGATGGGCCGCACCGCGGCTCGGCAGGCCGCCGCCGACGGACTGGTCAGCGACGAGGCGCTAGCCGCCGGCCGGATCCGGCTCACCCAGCGGGGCCGACTGCTGGCCGACGCCGTCATCCGAGCCATCACGGACTGACCCGAGACGACTGGCGGAGAGCGCAGCGAGCGGACAGCGACGTGCGGTCGGCCTGGGTCGGTGATGGCGACCGCTCGAGACCAATGGCGACCGAACAGTGGGGTGATGGCGACCGCTCGAGACCAATGGCGACCAGACGGCGTGCGCAAAAGGGTCATCAGGGAACGAAATTTGGCGCGACCGGTCGCCATAGGTGTTTTGTGGTCGCCATTGGCCGGCAACCATCGGCACGGGGCCGGTCGAGCCGTCGCGTACAGCCCGCTGATCGGCCGCCAAGCGCGGTGAACGGTCGTCATCGGCCCGGTGACCAAGTCGCCACGGGCGGCGACGGGACGCGCGGCTGCGGCCGTAGCCGACTCCGTTCCCTTATGTCAAGTTTTTCTCCTGGCCGACTGATCAGGCGATAAGTGCCGCGACAACGAATCGGCCCTAGACTTGGCACTCAGTACCGGAGAGTGCCAGGGGAGGTGCCGCGTGCTAGACGACAGGAAGCTGGCTGTCCTGCGCGCCATCGTGGAGGACTTCGTCTCCACAAACGAGCCGGTCGGCTCGAAGACCCTGGTGGACCGGCACAACCTGGATGTTTCCCCGGCCACGATCCGCAACGACATGGCCGTGCTGGAGGAGCAGGGCTTCATCGTCCAGCCGCACACCAGCGCGGGCCGGATCCCGACCGACCAGGGCTACCGGCTCTTCGTCGACCGGCTGTCGGGGATCAAGCCGCTGTCGCTGGCCGAGCGGCGGGCCATCGAGACCTTCCTGGCCGGGGCCTACGATCTGGACGACGTGGTCATGCGGACCGTTCGCCTGCTGGCCCAGCTCACCCGGCAGGTGGCCGTGGTCCAGTATCCGTCGCTGATCAGGTCATCCGTGCGGCACATCGAGCTGGTCCCGCTGACCGACCGGCGGCTCCTGCTGGTGCTGATCACCGACACCGGCCGGGTCGAGCAGCGGGCCGTCGAACTGCCCGCGCCGATTGCCGAGGACGAGATCGCCCAGTTGCGCGCGCTCCTGAACGCCCGCCTGGACGGCCGCACGCTCTCCGACGTTGCCGCGATTGTCGCAGAACTGCCGGACAGGGTATCCCCGGCCGAACGGCCGAACGCGGCGGCCGTGTTCTCGGTCATCGTGGAAACGCTGGTCACGCGGCATGAGGAGCGTGTCGTGGTCGGCGGTGCCGCGAATCTCACGTCGGCGGACTTCTCCAGGGGATTGCGCGAGGTCCTCGAGGCGTTGGAGGAACAGGTGGTCCTGATGCGGCTGCTCGGCGAGTCCGGTGACCGAGATGCCGTCACGGTGCGGATCGGGTCGGAGAATGAGGTGCAGGAACTGCAGAGCATTTCCCTGGTAGCAGCCGCGTACGGCACTGGCGACCTGGCGCTCGCCCGGCTCGGAGTGCTTGGCCCGACCCGGATGGACTACCCGACAGCGATGGGAGCGGTGCGCGCGGTGGCACGGTACGTGGGTCAGATCCTGGCGGAGTCCTAGGAATGCCGGTGGCGAACGACTATTACGGCATTCTCGGTGTCCGCCGGGATGCGGGTCCTGACGAGATCAAGAAGGCATACCGGCGGCTCGCCCGCGAGCTACATCCGGATGTCAATCCCGATCCGGCGCTGCAGGAGCGGTTCAAGGAGGTCACCCAGGCCTACGAGGTGCTCTCCGACCCCGAGAAGAAGCAGATGTATGACCTCGGCGCCGATCCGTTTGCCCGGCCGGGGGCCGGCGGTGCCGGGTTCGGCGGGGCCGGGTTCCCGTTCAGCGACATCATGGACGCGTTCTTCGGCGGCGGGGCCGCGCCACGCGGACCGCGCAGCCGCGCCCGGCGGGGACGGAACGCGACCATCCGGGTCGATCTCGACCTCGCCGAGTGTGCGTTCGGCACGACCAGGGAGCTCGTGGTCGATACCGCGGTCGTCTGCCCGACGTGCTCGGGCGAGGGGACGGCACCGGGCACCCACCCCGTCACCTGCGACGTCTGCAACGGCCGCGGTGAGATCAGTCAGGTAACCCGGTCCTTCATCGGCCAGATGATGACCTCGCGGCCCTGCCCCGCGTGCGGGGGTTACGGCACGGTCATCCGCAAGCCATGCCCGGAGTGCGACGCGGACGGCCGGGTACGGACCCGGCGGACGATCAAGGTTCGCATCCCGGCCGGGGTGGAGGACGGCACCCACATCCAGCTCGCCGGTGAGGGCGAGACCGGCCCAGGTGGCGGGCCGCCTGGCGACCTGTTCCTGGAGATCGTGCAGCGACCGCACCCCATCTTCGAGCGGCATGGCGATGACCTGCACTGCACGGTGACGCTTCCCATGGTGGCGGCGGCGCTCGGCACCACGCTGACGGTCGACTCGCTGGACGGTCCGGCCGAGCTCGACATCCGGCCGGGGACCCAGTCGGGCCAGGCCATCCCGATGTACGGGCGCGGCACCGAGCGGCTCAACGGCTCGGGCCGGGGCGACTTGATCGTGCACGTCACCGTCGAGACGCCGATGAAGCTGGAGCCTGAGCAGGAGGAGCTGCTCCGCCAGCTCGCGAAGCTGCGCGGCGAGGAGGCACCGCCGGGCAAGTTCGCGCCCGGCCAGCAGGGCTTCTTCTCCCGGCTGCGCGATGCGTTCAACGGCCGCTAGCTCCTCGCGCTCGGGGCGACAGCGGGCACGCCGGGGACACCTCAGATTCCGCTGGGTCGAAGCCCCCCGCAGATCGGCCGGCCGGCCCTGAGGCCACCGGTCTTCGTCGCCGCTGCCGCCGACCTGGCCGGCGAGCAGATCGTGCTGCGCGGCCCGGAAGGCAAGCATGCGAGCACGGTGCGCCGACTCGAGGCCGGCGAGCGCGTCGACGTCACCGACGGCGCCGGGACCGTCGCCGAGTGCACGATCATCGCCTCGGCGCCCGGCGAGCTCTCACTGGGCGTGCTGGCTCGGCGCACGGAGCCCCCGCCACAGCCGCGGCTGGTCGTACTGCAGGCCATCCTCAAGGGTGACCGCGGCGAGCTCGCCGTCGAGCTGCTGACCGAGGTCGGGGTCGATGTCATCGTGCCGTGGTCAGCCGAGCGGTGCGTAGCCGTCTGGCGCGGCGAGCGCGCTGCCAGATCCCGCGCGCGCTGGCGCACGTCGGCGCAGGAGGCCGCCAAGCAGAGCCGGCGGGCCTGGTTCCCGGAGGTGACCGCGCCGGCCGATCTCGCCGCCGCTGTGCACCGGATCGAAGCGGCGGCGCTGGCGATCGTGCTCGACCCCGACGCGGCCGCGACCCTGGCGAGCCTCGAGCCGCCCGCTGCTGGCGAGATCGTGCTGGTCGTCGGGCCGGAGGGTGGCATCACCCAGACCGAGGCCGATGGCATGCGTGCCGCCGGGGCGGTGTCGGCCACACTCGGGCCCACCGTGCTGCGCGCCTCGACGGCCGGAGTCGTGGCGGCGGGCGTCGTGCTCAGCCACACCGGACGCTCGCGCGGCCGCGCGTTCGACTAGCTCGCGCTCGCGACTAGTCGCTACTGACGCTCGCGCTGGGAGTCGGGGTCGGCGTGGGAGTCGGGGTCGGCGTGGGAGTCGGGGTCGGGCTCGGGGACACCGACGCCGAGGACGACGGCTGCGCCGTGGCGCTGGGCTGGCAGCTCGGCACGGACGATCCGGGGCTCGCGCTGGCCTGGCAGCTCGGCGACGGCGACGCGTGGTGCGTAACCGGCGCGGTTGCCGAGACCGGATGGGACGGCGGCGGAGTGGGTGAGGCCGTCGGGTGGCCGCCGGCCGGACCTGGCTGTCCGTTGTGCGGGTGCGAGCTCTGGCTGCTCGGCGACACGGCCGTCGAGACGTCGATCGCCACGTAGGTGCCGGCCGCCACGATGAAGATGACGGCGGCCATCGCGGCCAGTGGTCGCAGCCAGCTCTGGGTGCGGGAGCGGTGCTTGCCCGGCGCGGTATTCGGCGAGTACCGTTCCCAGGCTGCCAGGAAGCCAGCGAGCAGCCGGTAGAACGAGTCCTGGAGCGAGGCGGGAGCCCGTAGCCGGAGCGCGTCCGCGGCGGCAAGCAGCCAGGCAACAGGCCGCGGCCGCGAATGCTGAAGCCGCACCCTGATGCGCGCCAGCCCATCGCCGCGCGGCTGGAGCGAGTCGGCGGCGGCGTGCAGGGCGGCACGAAGGTAAGCCTCGTGGTCGGCCGGCGTGTTCATTCCTCCCGCTCCAGGACCACCCGCAGTGCCTGCATAGCTCTGGCCGTGTGGCTCTTCACGGCCCCGCGGCTGATCTGCATGGTCTCGGCTATCTGCGCTTCGGGCATGTCGGCGTAGAACCGTAGCACCAGCGCCTCACGCTGTCGCGGCGGGAGCGTTCGCATGGCGGCTATCACGGCAGACCGCTCGAAGAGCGCGATCGCCCCGTGCTCCGCACTCGGCATGTCCGGCGCTGGCTTGGGCGCGTTCCGGTCAACCACCTGCCTATGTCTGAGCACGGATCGTGATCGATTGACGACGGCCTGACGTAGGTAGGCCAATGCTTTGTCGCTGTCGCGCAGCCGGTGCCAGCCGCCGTGCATGGCGACGAACGCGTCCTGCACTACTTCCTCCGCAGTTCCGAGGTCGCGGACCAGGAGGGCAGCAAGCCGCACCAGCGAGGGGTAGTGAGCGCTGTACAGCTCTGTCACGGCCCGGTCGGCATCGGTATCGACCTGGGCTGAGACGAGCGGAACGTCCCTAGCCCAGGCTTCCGTCACGTCAGTTGGACGCGTAACCACGTCCGAAGGTTCACTCGCTGTTCGCGAGTGTTGCGACACCGGGTCGCCAGACAGCACGTCCAAGCTGCTTCCATTCCCCCCACACCCAACCAGCCAGCCACTGCCCGCGCATGACCAGTCTCTGAGCGACGGGGAGCCAGTAACTGGCGGGCCGTTGCACCCGAGGGGTGGTGCACCGTGGGTTCGCAGCAGTGCAACCATATATGTCCGGGAGCGCGCTGGCCTGGCAGACGTTAAGATCGCCGCGTGCCTGATTGCCTGTTCTGCGGCATCGCGGCCGGCCGGATACCGGCGACGATTGTGTCGGCTAATCCCGGCACCGTTGCCTTTCGGGATATCAACCCGCAGGCTGCGGTTCACGTGCTGGTGATTCCGCGCGCTCATCACCCGAACCTGGCCGAGCTCGCCGCCGCCGACGCTGGCCTGCTGGCCGACCTTGTGGCCCACGCCAGGGACGTAGCCGTCGCTGAGGGCGTCGCCGACAGCGGCTACCGAATCGTGTTTAACACCGGCCCGGAAGCCGGGCAGACGGTCGGGCACGTGCACGCGCACCTCCTCGGTGGGCGGCCGATGTCCTGGCCGCCCGGCTAGCCTGGCCCTAAGGCAGCCGCGCCAGCCTGCCAGTATCATGGCCAGCGGGCCGACCACGGGGCGGTCCTGGCAGGGAAGGACCATTGACTGATAATCTGACCGATTCGCGCGGTGTTCGGCGTCCCGGCGGCGGTGGCAGTCGGCCCGGCACCAGAGCCGGCGAGGCCGGCCGCGCCAGCGAGGGCAGGAGTCCCGCCAGGGCGGGAGCCGATCAGGGGGAACGGGCCGGTTCGAGCGGCCGGAACGGCGGGGACTCGGCCGCGGGGGATGCCGTGACGGCCGACCGGGCTCAGGTCAGGATCGTCATCCCGGACGAGCAGTCGATGGTCAGCCTGCTCGGATCGGGCGACGAGCTGCTGCGCGTCATCGAGAACGTGGTGGACGCGGACTTCCACGTCCGCGGCAACGAAGTCACCGTGACGGGGCCGGAGGCCGAGATCGCGGTGGCGTCCCGGCTCTTTGAGGAGCTGCTGCAGCTGACCGGGAGCGGGGCACAGCTGACAGCAGACGCGGTCGAGCACAGCGTCTCAATGCTCCGCCGCAGGACGGGTGCCCGGCCCGCCGAGGTGCTGAACCTGGACATCTTGTCCAGCCGGGGTCGGACGATCCGGCCCAAGACGCTGAACCAGAAGCGGTATGTCGACGCCATCGACAAGCACACCGTGGTGTTCTCTATCGGTCCGGCCGGTACCGGCAAGACGTACCTGGCTATGGCCAAGGCGGTCAGAGCGCTGCAGGCCAAGGAGGTCAACCGGATCATCCTGACTCGGCCGGCCGTCGAGGCGGGCGAGCGGCTCGGGTTTCTGCCGGGCACGCTGTACGAGAAGATCGACCCCTACCTGCGGCCGCTCTACGACGCGCTGCACGACATGGTCGACCCCGAGTCGATTCCCCGGCTGCTCGCCGCCGGCACGATCGAGATCGCGCCGCTCGCGTACATGCGGGGCCGGACCCTGAACGACTCGTTCATCATCCTGGACGAGGCCCAAAACACCCTGCCAGAGCAGATGAAGATGTTCTTGACCAGGCTGGGATTCGGCTCAAAGGTCGTCGTCACCGGCGACGTTACTCAGATCGACCTCCCGTCCAGCCAGGTCAGCGGGCTGCGGCAGGTGCAGGACATCCTCGACGGCGTCGACGACGTGTATTTCTGCAGGCTGACCAGCCACGACGTGGTCAGGCACCGGCTTGTCGCCGACATCGTCGACGCCTACGAGCGGTATGACGCCAGGCGTGCGGCGGCCGAGCTGCCGGCCGGCCGATCGCGCCGGGACGGGTACCGCGGACGATGACCGGCCGGTTAGCGCGCCGTCACGGACGGGGGTCAGAACGGGGGGCAGATGAGCATCGATATCGCTAACGAGTCCGGCATCGAGATCGACGAGAGTGAGCTAGTCGCGCTGGCCCGGCACGTCCTCGACGACATGCGAGTCCACCCGCTCGCGGAGCTGTCCGTGCTACTGGTGGATGAGGCAGCGATGGCCGAGCTGCACTTGCGCTGGATGGGCGAGCAGGGACCCACTGATGTGCTGGCCTTCCCGATGGATGAGCTGCGGGTACCGCAGCCCGGCGGACCACGCGGCGATCATGGCGGGCCTGACACCGATCCGGCCGACGTGCTGCTCGGCGACGTGGTGATCTGCCCTCAGGTTGCGGCGGTGCAGGCAGCCGAGGCCGACCACGACGTGCACGATGAGATCGACCTGCTGTGTACACACGGGATCTTGCACCTGCTCGGCTACGACCACGCCGAGCCGGAGGAGCACGCCACCATGTTCGGGCTCCAGGACAGGCTGCTGGCATCATGGCGGGCTGCTGCTATTGGCCCCAGGGGGCGACCCCCCGTATCCCCCCGCGAGTTTGACTCGGCAGGGCGACCCACCGATTCCCCGCAGGATCACGGCCTGGCTGCCGACTCGGACTGGCCCCCAGGGACCGGGTGAGCCGTCATGGGCTGGCTGCTCGTCGCCGCGTTTGTGCTCATGCTGCTGGCAGGCTGGTGCGCAAGCGCGGAGACTGCGCTGTTGCGGGTCTCGACCGGCGGCGCCAGGGAGCTCAGCCGATCGCCGGGAGAGACGGCGGAGCCGCTGCGTACTGTGCTCACGGACGTACCCCGTTACGTCGCTATTGTCCTGCTGGCCAGGGTCGCCGCCGAAATAGGCGCTGCCGTGCTCGTCACCGCCGTGCTGGTCAGCTGGCTGGGCGTCACCTGGAAGGCCTTCCTCATCGCCGCGGTGGCCATGACGGTCGCCAGTTACCTGCTGGCCGGTTTGATCCCGCGCAGCATCGGGCGACACTACCCGGTGCGCGTAGCCAGCACGGCCGCGTCGGTGTTGTCGCCAGTGGTCCGGCTGCTCGGACCCCTGCCGAGGCTGCTGGCCGCGGCAGGCGCCGCGATCGGGCCCAGCGAGGGAAGGCGGGAGAGTCAGTCCGGCTCGGAGGAGGACCTGCGCGGCCTGGTGGACTTGCTGGAGGAGCGGCAGATCATTGAGCCAGGCGAGCGGGCCATGATCCACTCGGTGTTCGAGCTGGGCGACACGATCGTCCGCGAGGTCATGGTCCCGCGGACCGACATGGTCTTCGTGGAGCGCTCTAAGACGCTCCGCCAGGGGCTATCGCTGGCGCTGCGCAGCGGCTTCTCCCGCATCCCGGTCATCGGCGAGAACCTCGATGACGTCATCGGCCTCGCATACCTCAAGGACATCATGACCCGGATCCACGAGCATCCCGAGGGCGAGACGGTCGAGACGGTCGAGTCGATCATGCGGCCGGCCACGTTCGCGCCGGACAGCAAGCCGGTGGACGACCTGCTGCGCGAGATGCAGGCCAGGCACGTGCACCTGGTCATCGTGATAGACGAGTACGGCGGGACCGCCGGCCTGGTCACCATCGAGGACATCTTGGAGGAGATTGTCGGTGAGATCGCCGACGAATATGACCGGGAGCGGCCTCCGGTGGAGTGGCTGCCCGATGGCTCCGCTCGAGTGAGTGCTCGGCTGTCGGTGGAGGAACTGTCGGAGTTGTTCGATGTCGGGATCGAGGCCGAGGATGTCGAGACCGTGGGCGGGCTGCTGGCTCATCAGCTGGGGAAGGTACCGATTGCGGGGTCGGAGGCCGTGGTGGCGGGGCTGCGGCTGACCGCAGAGAACCTGACCGGGCGCCGCAACCGGATCGGCACCGTCCGCGTGCAGCGAGTCGACGGCGTCGGCGAGCAGGACGGGAAAGATGTGATAGCTGGCGGGTCAGCGAGCCGACATGGAGATCGCGTCGGTGCCGGGACAGATCAGGCAGGGAACGGGGTCGCGATCGGTTCGCGGCCGTCCGACTAGCCAGCCCGGGGAGCGCGTCGGTCCCGGACCGAGCAGCATCGAGGCGCTGATTATGATTGCGGATTGCTTGCCAGCGAGTAGTTTTTCATGACAAAGGTCATAGGAACGCCCACGGTCGAGGCAATCTCCCAGCCGAAGTCGACTTGCCGCAACGTGGCACGGCCACCGAGATACCTGCGCAGCACGAGCCACCGCAGGAAGGCAAGGATATTCACGTGTCCGGACGTCTCCTGCCCGTCGGCTAGTACGAAGCTAAACATGGTCGGGCCGGCCTGCCAGACCGTAAATCTCTGATCCTGAAGCCATGCGCTGGCGATGACGTTACCGGCAGGAGTTTGCCCGTGGTTGTCTACCCAGATCATGACCTCGATCTTGTAGTTGTCCAGCCAGATGTCGTAGGCGGACTCGGCATCGAAGCCTGTGAGCGCGGGCATCGACTGGCTAAAGCTGCTGCTAAGTTCCGTGAACTTCGCTAGCAGTACATTGTTATAATTCCGCTGAACACACGGGTACGTTTTTACACTCGTGGAAGGCGGTTGCTTAGATTCAACTCCCCACGAATGAAATGAATTTGCCCAGATCATCTGCGGGCCGGCCTGGGCAGTGTTCCACTCGTTATTATAGACGACGAATCCGTCATTGTTCCACGCAGCGAACCGGTGGGCCGACATCCATGCCGGATGCCTGGGCATTGAGGCACTGACAGGAATGCTAGCCGTTGCGCTCAGGGGTACCGAGCATCCCACCAGGGCCGTTGCCGCCAGCCATGCTGACAGGACTGTTGCTCCCCGCCGAATGGCTGGCTTCCGGTACGCGCGCGACGAAGGCGCTCCGCAGCGGGGGAGTACCGCGCGCAGGTCCATCTACTCACCGCTTGCAGTTGCTCGGGCCCGAGGTCTGTCGCAGTTCGCGCGACTCCTTCCCTAGACACGGGAGCACGCGCCTGTCCGGTCTGATACACGCATGGCTCTCACGGCCCAGGCCGGGCGGCGAACGGGCGCCGGAAGGGTGGGACGCCCGTCATTCCAGCGGCCTGTGCTATCTGCGATGGTCGGTGTCGGACCGGGATGGTGAGTACCCTCGCTCGACTACTTCCGCAAGGGCAGCGCCCCGCTCGCCGGAGCACCTGCTGAAGTACCTGCGACCTCGGAGGACATTGGGCCCGTCGAAAGTCTTCTCCATGCCGAAGGCGCCGGCGTCTCGGGCATGCGGAGTATGCGAGCTGTATCAGACCGGTCCGCTCACGGTTCTGTTACTGCGCCCACGTTGAGTGCCAGCAGAAGACTTGAGCCGACCTGGACTGCGGTGGGTTAGCGTAACGCAAGGTGGTCACCGGGCTGCGTGCGGCTCGATCTGCTTGACCCGGCCATCGTCGCGTACGTTGCCGGGCTCATTAAAAATTGCATCCATCGGAAGCACTAACAACGACAGGCCTAGGAATTTTCAGTGTCAGCTGATGAGGTTCTGGTTATCGGTGCAGGCCCGTACGGCCTGTCCATTTCTGCCCACCTGCGGTCGCTCGGTATCGGCCACAGCATCGTTGGCCGCCCTATGGATACCTGGCGGGCGCACATGCCGAGGCTCATGAACCTCAAGTCTGAGCCCTATGGCTCCGATATAGCGAGCCCGCAGGGTGGAAGCGACATCGAGGCATACTGCCGCCTGCGCGGTCTTGAGTGGGTCCCTCGAGTGGGGCCGCTCCCGCTTGAGCGCTTCCTGGCTTACGCCGACTGGTTCACGACGCAGCTAGTGCCCGGAGTAGTCGACCGTACCGTCACCGACGTCTCATCGGTAACCGGCGGGTTCCGGGTGACGTTCTCCGACGCTGATGCGATCAGGGTCCGCCAGGTGGTCGTGGCGACCGGGCTGCTGTCGTACGCGCTAACTCCTCCCGAGCTTTCCAGCCTGCCGACGGACCTCGTTTCGCACACGTCTGACCATCGCGAATTTGACCGATTCGCGGGGAAGAGCGTGGCCGTTCTTGGCGCCGGCCAGTCAGCCCTGGAGACGGCGGCACTACTCCACGAGGCGGGAGCCGAGCCACACCTCATCCATCGAGGCCCGGAGCTTAGCTGGCTGCCGAGGAACCCGCTGCACCTGAGCCCGCTGCAGCGAGTCTTCAGGCCGATCACGAAGACGTGCGAGGGATGGAAGTGCCTGGTCGTGGATTCGCCCGCGGCTTTTGGTCTGCTCCCGGAACGCATCCGGGTAACGAAGGCGCGAACCGTACTCGGACCCGCGGGCGCGTGGTGGCTCAAGGATCGTGTCGAAGGGGTCGTCGACGTACTCCTCAACCACCGGGTCCGAGCCGCCGAGCCAACGAGTAACGGCGTGCGGCTCGTGCTCGACGGCCCCAGCAGTTCCAGCATGGACGTTGACCACGTCATCGCGGGGACAGGATTCCGCGTTGACATCGCACGGCTCGGTTTCCTCTCGGACGACCTTCGAGCCAGGATCGCAACTGTTAATCGGTACCCGGTCGTCGGCCGCGACGGCATGTCGACCGCGCCAGGCTTGTATTTCGCCGGCGCTGCGACGGCCGTAAGCCTAGGACCCTCGGTCCGATTTATCTCCGGGACACACAACACCGCGCGCCGGCTCGCCAGCTCGGTTGCCCATCGGTTGGGCAGGGTGAGCCGACCGGAGGCAGACAGCACCGAGTTGCCATCGCCGTCGGCCTTGTCCGGCTCCTAGGGCCGCCTGACGGCAGGTTGCCGCCAGATCGGTGTGCCCGCTCGACCCAGCTGAGCTGCTCACGAGCGGCGTGGACTCGTGCGGTCGCCGCGGCGCGGAGGCCGGGCAGGCACTCAGACGATCAATGATCGCCGCCCGCCATGGCGTCAACGAAGTATCTGCGCTTTCCGCTGGCGCTTCGCTCGATCACCGACACATACTCGAACTCTAGAGTCGCCATCGGCATGCGGTTCTGCAGGATCTGCTCTATCTGGGCTCTATTGGTAGCAGGATCCGTGACAAGGCGAATCAACAAAGCCCCTGGCCGGTCCTGGACAACCTGCAGGTCCTGTATATGGTCCCAGAGGACGCTCTTCTCATCCCCGAAGATGTAGCCGAATAGTGACCGCCGGCGGCCCTCGCTGTCAGTGAAGGTCTCCTGCGCCCTCCCGACGATCGCGTCGACCCGCGGAAACTGGTCGGCCGTACACGTTCCGGTCGCCACGGTGGCCAGGTCCCCGGTGTCATATCGGATGAACTGAGTGCCGATGCGGTTGAAGGAGGTCGCGACGACGCGCTGGCAGTCTTCCGTTCCTGACGGCAGGAATTCGGCGTACCCATAGGTCGGATAGAAGTGAAAACCCCGGCACTTCCTGCAGTTATAAGCCAGGACGGCATACTCACTATGGCCATACCAGTGCGCAATTTGGATGCCGAAATCTCGCTCGAAGCGGGCCTGCTCGGCAATCGGAAATGCTTCCGATCCCGCGATGATCCCCCTGATGGGCAGCCGCCGGAAGACGTCTTCGCCGAGCAGGTCGATAAAGGTGTAGAGCGAACTAGCATGGACATGCAGGAAGAACGGTGGCACCGTGCGCACCCAGCTGCGCAACCTGTCGAGGTCGCGCTCCATTGTCGCGCTCGGCGAGATTATCCACAGATTCTCGAGGCGGTTGTACCGGACGAGACCTTCGTGAACATCTCCGCGATAGGCTACCCTAAGGTCGTGCGGGGCAAAGCCGATCTGCGACCAGATATCAAAGAGGTACGCACGCTCCTTTTGCCGCCGGGCAAGCGTGTCGGCGGTAAATCGCAACGGCTGGCCTGACGTGCCACTGGTCCGTACAGTGTGAGTAAAGAGTGGCGCATCCCACCGGCCATAGCGCCGCAAGTGCTCACGGTAGTCTTCTTTGCGTGTTACTTCATCGCCGTATCTCCGAACAAGCCGGTTAACTCGTTCCGCCTGATACTCGCGAATCTCCTTTGCTGACCAGCTCTTCGATTGCTCGATAAGTCGACGATGGTGCCAGTAGCTCGGGCCGAGAAGTGCCTCTCGGAAGGCCGTCATAACATCTCCAACATTTCCCGGATTCCGATATTGCGTCGGCCACGGGCAGCGTTGAGCCGGTGACCCAGAGCCGTGAGCGATCCCGAGTGCGAGTCGCGGTGTAGGAGAGCGGCAAGCGGTCGCCCGTGATACGGGCGTTGGTGGCGGTGAGATGGTAGTCGACGCGCCTGGTCGGTGGCACGGTTTTGGCGTGACCACGCCGATGGGCGGGACGCTGGCCTGGGCTACGGCCGTATGCGTGCTATTCGAGCTGCTCCAGCACGGCTGCGAGGAGTGGCGCCATGCGATCTCGTGACGACAGCGCCGAAGGCGGCAACGGCCAGGGGATTGCCAACTCGGGATCGTTGAATGCGATCGTGACGTCCTCACCGGGATTGTGGACACGATCGATGCGATACGCCACATCGGCCGGCTCGCTGAGGGCCTGAAAGCCGTGGGCGCAGCCTGCCGGCACGTAGAGCGATACCTGCTCGTCATCACGCAGGAGGAAGCTCCTCCAATTCCGGAACGTCGGCGACTGTGGGCGCAGGTCCACGACGACGTCGAAGATCGCTCCGTACGAGCAGCGCACGAGCTTGGCCTCGCCGGCGCCGCTGCGCAGATGAAGGCCGCGAATCACGCCGCGTGCTGAGCGGGAGACGCTGTCTTGAACGAAGGCTGCAGGGTTGAGGCCGGCGGTTGCGGCAATCTCTGCATCGAAGGTACGCGAGAAGAATCCACGCTCGTCCACGTGCGGGGTTGGCACGAATAGGAGCGCACCAGATATTGACGCGACCTTGCGGACATTCATCGGACTCCGATCAGCTCAGCACGCCGACGCCGATCGTGGCGTCGGACTCGGGTGGCAGAATGAGCAGTCAATCGGGCTGGCTCTCGAGCTTTCCGGGGTCGCTCGCGATTGCTAGGGCCAGCTAACCTCCGTCAGCGCCTTTTGTTTAGTCGGCAAATTGACTGATAACCCGCGGTTCAGCATAGGCCCACCGGGCCGCAGCCGGCCAGGGCGCTGGCCGCGCACCGACGTTGGCGTGCTCACCTGCGCCGGGCAGGCCGACAAACGCGACCAAGGCAAGCAGACGGAAGCCTCCGCAACCTGGATGCCGCAGCCGTATCAGGGTGACCCGGTCGACACTCGAATGAAGAAACGGGGTTCTGTCTCGCAGCACCCCCTTCGGCGAAGCCGTGCCGCAGCCCGTACTGCGCGGCGCGCGCCCCAGACCTACGGCAGGTGATATGGACTTCAGGCGCTTCCTGATGGCCGTACGTCAACACAAGGTAGCTGTCGTCGTTGCGGCTGTTCTTGGGCTTGGATTGGGGATTGGGTACACGGTGCTGGCGCCTCCCTTGCTCGCCAGCCGAGCGCTAGTTGAGCTGCAGCTACCCGGCACAGGTCCCGTGGACCCCATCCAGACCCAAGTACTCCTGGCGGGAAGCGAGCCGGTACTGACGGCAGCGGGCCAGGCCGTTGTCCCGTCGGTGTCGCTGACCGTGATGGAGCGCCGCGTAACAGTCAGCAGCCTGACGCCCAATGTCCTCGCGATCACCGGCCACGCAAGGACGTCGAGCGCGGCCGAGGCCCTCGCCAACGCAGTGGCGCGGAGCTATCTGGCGTACATCAAGGCCCATCATGCGTCAAGCGGGGTGGTGGGCGGTCAGGTCGTCGAGCCCGCTACCACAGCGACCGGTTCGCTGAGTCGTACCCGCGCCGAGTTCGCAGGGCTCGGCCTGCTGCTCGGATTGCTGGTGGGCATCGTGATCGCGCTGGCGCTGAGCACGACCGACAAGCGGCTGCGGCGCCGGGATGATATAGCCCGGTCGATCGGCGTACCCGTGCTTGCCTCAATCGCGGTACGTCGTCCTTCCGACGCCACCGGCTGGGCTCGGCTCTTCGAGAGCTACGAGCCCACAGCGGTCGATGCGTGGAGCCTGCGCAGAGCGTTGCGTCAGCTCGGGGTACCGGATTACCAAGGCTCCGGGAGCGCGGGCGCGTCCCTGACCGTGATTTCGCTTTCGAACGATCGCGGAGCGCTTTCGCTGGGCCCCCAGGTCGCGGCGTTTGCCGCAGCACTCGGCATCCAGACGACTCTCGTAGTAGGCCCGGAGCTGAATCAGGGTGTTAGCGCCACTCTCGCGGCGGCATGTAGCAACCGAGCGACGGCGCTCGGGCGTCCGTTCAGCACGCGTCTCGCCGATGGCGCCGACCCGCAGCCGGATGCGGCATTCACGGTCATCGTGACGGTGGCGGATTACCGGGACCCACAGGTCAGACCGGCGATGCAAACGACAGCTACAGTCCTCGCCGTCTCGACGGGTGCGGTGACCGCTGAGCAGCTTGCCAAGGTTGCGGTCAGCGCGTCGAGTGATGGTCGCGATATCAGCGGCATCATTGTCGCCGACCCAGATCCCACTGACCCGACGACAGGGCGCCTTCCGGAGCTGGAGCGGCCTGTGCAGCGCCGGATGCCGACTCGAGTTACGGGCTTCACGGAGTTCAGGTGAGCGCACCCCAGCTCGGCCGTGCTTCATCAAGAGATCTCTGGGTGACCCGCGGCCTGCCGCAAGGGCCGCGCGGCCCGGTGAACGCCGCGGCTGGCCTGGTCAGCCTTTCTTACCTGGGAGCAGCACTCAGTCGGCGGAGGTGGCTATGGGTCACGTTCGCAGCAGTAGGCCTCGTATTCGGCGCCGGCATCTATGTGCTTGCACCACCCCCACATAAGGCCTCGACCTCGCTGATCCTCATGTACCCCGCGACCGAGGATGCGACCGACCCAATCCAGACTGACGTGGCGCTGGCCCAGACTCGCGTCGTCGCGGGAAGGGTCGTACACGAACTGGACCTACGGGAGAGCGTCGCCAAGCTGCTCTCCGATTACACCGTGGCGGACGTTACAGATGAGATCATAACGATCACCGTCAGTGCACGGTCAAGCAGCATGGCTGTCCGGGAAGCAAATGCCCTTGCGGCGGCCTTCCTTGAGATCCGGGCGGCTGGGATCCGGCGGCAGCAGCAACTCTTCAGCCTGTCTCTCAGAGAGCAAGTGAGAGCGGCCCAGAGCGCGGTCGACGCCGACAACGCCGCGCTAGCACGGCTGAAGGCAGAACCCGCGTCTGCCCGACAGCAAAAGCAGGTCACGGCGATGCAGGCTGAGCTGATCCGCGACGGGGGCACGCTGAGTGGGTTTGAAGACGCGGCGACCGTAACCCCGGCAGCGACAGAGCAGCAGATCAGGGATAGCTACGTCTATGACACCGCGGCGCCGGTGCCGCAGTCTCGGCTGAGGGTTGCGCTTCAGTACGCGCTGGCGGGCCTGCTTTTGGGGCTGCTGGTGGGCGTTGGGTTTGTGGTGGTGGAGGCGCTGGTGTCGGACCGGTTGCGGCGCCGGGATGATGTCGCGCGGGCGCTGGGGGCGCCGGTGGAGCTGAGCGTGGGCAGAGTGCGGGCGGGACGGTTCGCGGTGTGGGATCGCCTGGCCCCCGGGCGAGCCAGGCGGCGCGAACGGGACATGGAGCGGAT
>JASHSZ010000687.1 GCA_030040815.1 Streptosporangiaceae bacterium | reverse complement strand
GACTGCCTGCACCAGGTGTCGCCCGCGCCCGCGATGGCCACCCCCGCAGCGAGCCCCAGCACCACGCCGCCGGTCAAGGCGCGGCCGTGGACGCAGGTCTTCGGCGACGAGCTGGTGGCGATCGGTGCCGAGCGCCCGGACGTCGTCGCGATTACCGCCGCCATGCTGCACCCAACCGGCCTGGCCAAGTTCGCGGCGGCCTACCCCGACCGGGTCTTCGACGTGGGCATCGCCGAGCAGCACGCCGTCACCAGCGCGGCCGGCCTCGCCATGGGTGGCATGCACCCCGTCGTGGCAATCTACGCGACGTTTCTCAACCGAGCCTTCGACCAGGTGCTGATGGACGTGGGCCTGCACCGCCTGCCGGTGACATTCGTCCTCGACCGGGCAGGCGTCACCGGGCCGGATGGCGCGAGTCACCACGGCATGTGGGACGGCTCGATCCTGCAGCTGGTGCCTGGGCTGCGCATCGCCGTGCCCAGGGACGGCGCCCGGCTCGCCGAGCTGCTCCGAGAGGCAGTCGCGGTCAGCGACGGCCCGACGGCGCTGCGGTTCCCCGGCCGACTCACCGCGCCCGACATCCCGGCTGTGGGCAAGCTCGGCAGCATGGACGTGCTCCGCCAGCCGACCGGCACGGCGCGCTGCGACGTGCTGCTGCTCGGCGCCGGCCCCATGGCGGGCGTCTGCACGCAGGTGGCGGACCGGCTGGCCGATCACGGCATCGGCGTCGTCGTCGTCGACCCGCGCTGGGTCAAGCCGCTCGACCCGGCGCTGCCCGACGCCGCCAGGCGGGCAGGGTTCGTCGTGACGGTCGAGGACAACGGCCGCGTCGGCGGCTTCGGCGACGCGGTGGCCAGGCTGTTGCGTGATCAGGAGATCGACACGCCGGTCCGCACGTTTGGCCTGGAGCAGCGGTTTCTCGAGCACGGCGAGCGTGGTCAGCTGCTCGAGGCACAGGGGCTCACGGCGCAGCACCTGGCGCTGCGGATCACCGAGATGGTCGCCCGGCGCGCGCCGCAGCTCACCGAGGCAGATGAGGGTCAGCCGGCCTGAGCCACGGTCAGTGGCCATGTCCGGCCGCGTCGGCTGCCGGCTGGGTGCCGTTGCCCACGCGGAAGTAGGCCGAGTCGGCCGGCACGGCTGGGAACTGCCCGATCGGGCTGCCGAGCGCAGCCAGCGAGAACGTGAGCTGCCAGATCTGGCCGGCGTCCGCCCCGAACATCGAGCCCGGGCAGTCCGCGGCGCCGTCGGCCGAGCGGAAGCACGCGGCGTCGCCGACCATCGGGTGCGCGACGGGGCCAGCGGGGTTGAACATCGACACGTAGCCAGCGAGCTTCGGTGTGTAGCCGCCGAAGGCCGCGAAGTCGAAGCCGTTAGCCGTTCCCGTCTTGCCGGCCTGCGCGATGTATACGCCGTCGCGGCGGACCGCATCACCCGCCGCGGTTCCCGTCGTCAGCACGCCGCGCAGAATGTAGGTCGCCGCGGCGGCCACGGCCCGTGACATCACCCGGTGACAGCCAGCCGTCGCAACCGGCAGCCGGTGGCCGCCCACCGCTATGATCCTGTCGATCGCGACCGGCCGGCAGTACACGCCGTCCGCCGCTACCGTCGCGTACGCGGCAGCCATGGTCATCGGCGAGACGTTGACCGAGCCGAGCGTAAACGACGGCACGTCGTCGGCCGGCGGCTGGTAGCCCGCTGTGCCCGGACGGCCGACGCCGGTCAGCAGTGACGCGCCGTCAGCTCGGTGCACGCCCATGCTGACCGCGGTCCGGACCACGTTGCACAGCCCGACCCGCTGCTCCAGTTCGGCGAAGAACACGTTGATCGACTCGGTCGTGCCGGTGTATAGCGTGTAGGTCCCCTGGCCGGGTCCCTCGTCGTTGACCACATGGAACCAGCCGGCGCTCTGGCTACTGCAGGTTGTGTATGGCCCGACGGCAGCCGGCGAGCTGACCGACAGCGTGAAGCCGAACGGGATGTGCTGCTCAAGCGCCGTGATTAGGGTAAAGAGCTTCGACGACGAGCCGGTCTGCACCCCCGCCCCCCCGTCCTGAGCCGAGTCAACGGCGTAGTCGATGCTGTCCTGGTCCGGCTGGGTGCCGTACGGGCGGTCCACGGCTATCGCCAGGACGTGCCCGGTACCCGGCTGGATCAGCACCTCCGCGGCCGCGTTCTGGCCTGGGTTGTAGGCAGACGGCGGCGGCGGCACCATGAAGCTGACCGCGTCCTGCGCGGCGGCCTGATCCTGGCTGCTCATGGTCGTGTAGATTGACAGGCCGCCGATCGTGTTCATATCCTGCCAGGCCGTGCGGTAGGCAGGGTTGGTCCGCAACTCGGCAACGGCGTAGTCACAGAACCAGGCCGCCGCGGGCGACGCCGCGCTCGTGCAGCCCTGCTGCAGGGGCGGGATCGAGAAGTGCAGGCCCAGCGGTGCCCGCTCGGCCGCAGCAGCCGTCGGCTTGCTGATGTAGCGCAGCTGCGCCATCCGGGCGAGCACGACGTTGCGCCGCTGCACCGCGGCCGACGAGTTGGTCACCGGGTTATACGCGGTCGGGTTCTGCACCATGCCGGCCAGCAGCGCCGACTGGTCCAGGCTGAGCCGGGCCGCGCTCGTTCCGAAGTAGCGCTGCGCCGCGACCTGCACGCCGTACGCGCCGTTGTCGAAGTACACCGCGTTCAGGTACGCCGCGAGCAGCTGGTTCGGGCTCAGTGCGTGCTCGACGCTCGCGGCGATTCGCAGCTCCCTGATCTTGCGGGCCAGGTCGTCGGCCACCGCGGCGCGCTGCTCGGCGCTGTCGGCGGCGGTCAGCAGCAGCGCGTTCTTCACGTACTGCTGAGCGATGGTCGAGCCGCCCTGGACCTGGCCACCGGTCAGGTCGGCGACCATCGCTCGCAGCGTCCCCTGGACGTCGATGGCCCCGTGCTGGTAGTACCGGTAGTCCTCGATCGCCACGATTGCGTGCCGCATGGACGGCGCGATCTGCTGATAGCTAACCGGCAGGCGATCAATGTCGCCGGGATAGTAGTACGCGATCAGGCTGCCGTCGCTGGCCAGGATCTCCGACCTGCTCGGGAGCACCGAGAGCGTCGGCACCGACAGATCGTTGAAGGTCTCCGCCGCATCGCGCACGGCCACCCCGGCAAGCCCTACCACTGTCAGCGCCATGGCGCCTGCTAGCACGCCGGCGGCGAGGGCCAGCTCGGCCGACCTGGCGAGCACGCGCGGCGCGAGGTTTCCCGTGGGCCGACGGCGAGCAGCTGTCACCTGGAAATTCCCCGACGCGTCGTGTTCCCGGCGTGGACAGCCAGCCGTGATACCCGGCGCCGGCTCAAGGCAACATGGAAATAGCGGAAAGGGGTGGCAAAGCCGCGGTGCCGTGGCGGACGCTGCCCGACTACCCCGGCTAGTGCGGGTACATGCCGCCGTCGAGGGAGATGACCTGACTGGTCAGATACGGATTGCGGAGCACGGCCAGCGCCAGGTCGGCGACCTCGGCTGGTCGGCCGAGCCGCCCGACCGGCACCCGCTGCCGCAACTCGTCTGGCTCGCCGGGCAGCATGCCCGTGTCGGTGATCAGCGCGGGCGCGATCGCGTTGACGGTGATGCCGTCGTCGGCGAACCGGGCCGCCAGCGAGTGGGTCAGCCCGTGCAGGCCCGCCTTGGACGCCGCATAGTGCGGCCCGACGATGCCGCCGGTGAACGCCGCTACCGAGGACAGGAACAGCACCCGCCCGAAGTGGCGCCTGGCCATCTCCGGGAGCACGCGCTGCGCCAGCAGGAATGGCGCCCGCAGGTTCACCGCGATCATGTCGTCGAAGTCGGATACGGAGATGGCCTCGAGCGGCTGCCGCTTGCCGGCCCCGGCGTTGCTGACCAGGAGGTCGACCTGGCCGAATGCCTCCTCGGCCTCCTCCGCCAGCCGCGCTACCTCGGCCGGATAGGTGAGGTCGGCGCTGAGCGCTGCGGCGCGGCCGCCAGCCGCCGTGATCTGACCGGCGAGATGGTGGGCAGCGGCGTCGTTCGCGCCGTAGCCGATAGCCACGCTGACCCCCGCAGATGCCAGCGCCAGCGCGATTGCCCGGCCGATGCCGCCACTGGCGCCGGTCACCAGCGCGACCTTCCTGGTCAGCGCGGCCATGATCTCTTCCGGCGTCTGCCGATCGTCGGTCACGCTCGCCAACGCTAACAGCCCGGCCCGCGCCCGATCGCGCTGCACCGCTCGGCAGCTGGCGGCGTCCGAAAGCCGACCGGAGCGGAATGGCGCGCCAATGCAGAAAATGGCTTGCAGATCTGCAACGCAGGGCGTGGCGTACGGCCCCGGTAGCGGCCTGCTGCGTACTATGCGTGGATAGTCCGTCGAAAGGCATCACAGTGGACCGCCTGTTGATGTTCACCATCCGGGTAGCTGCCCTGGCTTTGCTGGCCGTCGGCTGGACGAGAGTGGAACGCGCGTTGCACGCCGACGCGGTGGCGAGTACCGCGCTGTTCGTACCGCTCGTCTTTCTCGGGGTGATCTTCTGGCGGGTTACCGCCCGCTAACCGGCGCCAGCCCGTCCGGTTGGCCACCCCAGGTAGACTCCGGGGGGCAGAATCAGGAACATGCAGACTCTTCACGTTGCCGTCGTCGGCTCGGGGCCGGCCGGCTTGTACACCGCCGAGGCGCTGATCAAGCAGGCCGCGGCGCTGGACCCGCCGCGCCCAATTCGCGTCGACGTGCTGGACCGGTTGCCCACTCCCTACGGCCTGGTCCGCTACGGCGTCGCCCCCGACCACAAGTCGATCAAGTCGATCGCCGAGTACCTGCGCAACGTGCTCGAACACGACGGAGTGAACTTCATCGGTGGCGTGCACCTCGGCGATGACGTGACCCGTGCGGACCTGCTGGCCATCTACGACGCCGTGGTGTACGCGACCGGCGCCATGCGGGACAGGCATCTCGGCATCCCCGGCGAAGACCTGCCAGGCAGCGTCGCGGCAACCGACTTCGTCAACTGGTACTGCGGCCACCCGGACGTTGACCCGGCGGCGTTCACCCTGGACGCCGAGTCGGTCGCGGTGATCGGTGTCGGGAACGTGGCTGTCGACGTCGCCCGGATCCTCGCCCGCGACCCGAACGAGCTCCGCGAGACCGACGTCTCGCAGCCGGTGCTCGAGGCGCTGCAGGCGAGCAAGGTCACCGAGGTGCACATGATCGGGCGCCGCGGCCCGGCCCAGGCCAAGTTCACCACCAAGGAGCTGCGCGAGCTCGGCGAGCTGCCCGGTGTCGACGTGGTGGTCGGCCCCGGTGAGGCAGACCTGGACGCCTTCGACCCGACCGGCGAGAGCGCCCGCCTCGCCCAGACCGACCGGCACGTCCGCGGCAACTACAACGTGATCTCCGAGTGGGCCAGCCGGAAGCCGGCTGGCGGGGCGCGCCGGCTGACCGTCCGATTCTGGCTGCGACCGGTCGAGATTGACGGGCGGTACGGGGTCGAGGACCTGACACTCGAGCGCACCCGGCTGGACGAGTCGGGCACGTTGTTCGGCACCGGCGAGCTGGAGACGCTCGACGTGCAGATGGTGCTGCGCTCGGTCGGCTACCAGAGCATCCCGCTCGCCGGCGTTCCATTCGACGAGCGGTCGGCCACCGTGCCCAGCGAGGCCGGGCGAGTGCTCGGCCCCGACGCCAAGCCACTGCCAGGCGAGTACGTGGCGGGCTGGCTCAAGCGCGGGCCGACCGGCGTTATCGGCACGAACAAGTCCGACGCCGCCGAGACGGTGCGCTCACTGCTGGCCGACCTCGCCGGCGGGCCGGGACCTGACGACGTCCAGCTCCCGCGGGCCGGCCTGCTGCGAATGCCAGCGGCAGAAGTCTCGGGCAAGGCCAGCTCGCCGCTGCACGCAGTGCTCGCCGAGCGCGGTCACCGCCACGTCAGCTACGCGGACTGGCTGAAGATCGAGACAGCCGAGAAGGAGCTGGCGGCGAGGCTTGGCCGGGGTGCTCGGGTAAAGCTCGCCAGCCGGGACGAGATAGAGAAGGCCTGCGGCCTGTCCTAGCGCGCGCCACAGCGTCGGCGCTGGCGGCCAGCCTGGGGGCCACTAGCGGTCGCCCGCCACCGAAGGCGACTGCTCGGTTGCGGCATGACTAATCATACAATTTCACCATATTCGAGCATTGATGATTTGCGGTCGCCATCTGTCATCAACGGCCGCCAATAGCGCACCGACCGGTCGCCATCGCGGGCAAACGGTCGCCAACCGTCGGCCGAGCGGTAGTCATCGCGCGTGAGCTCTGGCCATCGATTCGCTGAACGGTGGCCATCGCGCGGGCCACCGAACTAGGTCGGTTTCGCCGGAGATCGGGGTAGAGGTAGGGCATCGCGGGGGCGCTGGGTTACCGGGCTTCGCTGAGCGTGACGAGCTCACCAGGCCGCGGGGTTGCTCAGGTGGCTCCTGCAGCGGAAGCGAAAGAAGGCCTGCCATGACCACCGTGAAGACGCCGCCGGCCCCCACCCCGATCCGAGGGCGCGGTCGGCAGCCCAAGTGGCCGTCCGCGGGGTGCCTGCCGTCGCCGGCGGACCGTGCCGCGTCCGGGAAGACCGTCCGGTCACTGGTGCCGCGCGAGGACCACGCCGCCCTCGACCTGCCAGCGGATCGCCCCGACCCCATCGACCTGCTAGAGGTGCAGGCACGCACGCGGTTGCCGGACCTGGTGCCTGTCCGCTACGGCCGGATGGCCGCGTCGCCGTTCGCGTACTTCCGCGGTGCGGCCCTGCCGATGGCCAGCGACCTCGCCGCCACGCCGGCGACCGGCCTGCCCGTTCAGGCCTGCGGTGACGCCCACCTCAGCAACTTCGGCCTGTTCGGCTCCCCGGAGCGCCGGCTGGTATTCGACATCAACGACTTCGATGAAACGCTGCCCGCGCCGTGGGAGTGGGACGTCAAGCGGCTCGTGGCCAGCATCGAGATTGCCGCCCGCGAGAGCGGCTTCCCGGCTCGGCAGCGCCGGAAGATCGTCCTCGCCGCTGCGACCCGCTACCGCGAGGCGATGCGCGACTTCGCCGGCCTGAGCAACCTGCAGGTCTGGTACGCCAGCCTGGACGTCGACCGGCTGCAGGCCGAGCTCAGGCCGACCGGCAGGCTGCGCAAGCAGGTCAGCGTCGGCCTCGCCAGGGCGCGCAGCAGCGACAGCATGAAGGCGCTGGGCAAGCTGACGACCACGGTGGATGGCCGGCCGCAGATCATCTCCGACCCGCCGCTCACGATGCCGCTCAGGGACATGTTCCCGGATGCGGAGGACGCCGCCAAGCTGACTGGGATGCTGCACGATCTGCTCGCGACGTATCGCCAGACGCTGCCCGCAGACACCGCGGAGCTGCTCGGGCGCTACGAGCTCGCCGACATCGCGCGCAAGGTGGTGGGCGTCGGCAGCGTCGGGACCCGGTGCTGGATCGTGCTGATGCTCGCGTCGGACGGCTCGGAGCCACTCTTCCTGCAGGTCAAGGAGGCCGAGGCGTCAGTGCTCGCCCAGTTCGCCGGGCGCAGCCGGTATGCCAACCAAGGTGAGCGCGTGGTCGTCGGTCAGCGGTTCATGCAGGCGGCCAGCGACATCTTCCTCGGCTGGGTCAGGGTCGCGCGCGGCGTGGACGGCAGGCACCACGACTATTACGTACGGCAGCTCCGGGACTGGAAGTTCTCCCTTAACGTGGCCGGGATGCCGCCGGCCTGGCTGGGCCAGTACGCGACGCAGTGCGGCTGGACGCTGGCCCGCGCCCACGCAAAGACGGGCGACAGATTCGCGATCGCTGCCTACCTCGGCGCGTCGGACGTACTCGACCAGGCGATGGCCGACTTTGCGGCTCGCTACGCCGACCAGATCGAGCGCGACCATGCACGCCTGGTCGACGCCGTCAAGTCAGGGCGGCTGCCGTGTGAGGCTGGCGTGTGAAGCGGCGGCCAGCCGGGCCGCCAGCACGGCGAGCCGCTCGGCCAGCTCGGGTGGCTCGAGCACGACGTAGTCCACATCCAGCGCGGAGACGTGGAACGCGAGCGCGTCCAGCGAGTCCGACCCGCTGACGAGCACGCACCGGCCGCCACCGGCGGGCTCGACGATGCCGACGCTCGGTGGCACCTCTTCGGCGATAACCTCGGCAGGCGCGTGCATGAGGATCCGCGCCTGGTAGCGATACGGCGCGGTCGTGACCGCCCTGGCCACGAAGGCGGCCGCGTCTGGGGGATCGACCGGGACAAACCGCGTGCCAGTGAGTCGAGGTGCCTCGATCCGATCGGCCCGGAACGTGCGCCACTCGGCGCGGTCGGTATCCCTGGCAACCAGGTACCAGCGGTAGCCAGC
>JASHSZ010000686.1 GCA_030040815.1 Streptosporangiaceae bacterium | reverse complement strand
AGCAGCAGGCGGGGTTCGACGTCATCGGCGTAGCTGACGCCGTCGACCGTGACGGTGATGTGCGTCATTCAGTGACACCTCCGTGAACATTCCAGATGCGACCTTGCGCCTGGCCAACCGGTTATAACCAGATCCGGTGTGACCCGATACGCATGTGGCCAAACCTAGGCCGGGCGGAAGCGGCGTACCAGAGCTTGCCGGGAACGCGTCGCCGCACTGCAGGTCAGCCGACGTACAGCACCTGGAAGACTTCGGCCAGCCTGCCCTCGGGCAGGCCGCCCGCGACCGCAGCCTGGCCAAGCCAGCCCCGAAGCCTGACCTCGAGGCCGTCCGGGTCGCCGATCTGGCTGACGTGACAGCGCAGCGCGGCCGCCTTCCTGGGGAAGGTGTCGGTAATGTCCACGTAGCGGTCCGGTGTGGGGCTGCCCGCGATCCATATCTCCCGGACCGACCACGGCTCGAGCTTCTCGGTCGCCAGCAGTTCGGGGAATGCGAACGGGTTGCGGGCGTCCGGGTAGACAGCATCGAGCGTGGCCGAGCCTACCGCCCGGTGATCGGGATGACTCACCCCCAGCCGCGCGTAGTTACGCTCGGGAGACGGACACACGACGCGCTGCGGGCGCAGCTGCCGGATGATCCGGGCAAGGTCGCGCCGCAACGCCAGGGTCGGTTCGACCTGACCGTCGGGATAACCAAGGAAGTGCAGGTCGTGCACGCCCACCTGCTTCGCAGCTGCGGTCTGCTCGGCCTGCCGGATTGCCACCATGTCCGCGCGGCTGACCGACCGGTCGCTGCCGCCAGCCTCGCCGTTGGTCACGAGGCAGTAGGCGACGGCGACGCCTTCCTCCACCCACTGGGCGACGGTGCCGGCCGAGCCGAAGTCGACGTCGTCGGGGTGCGCGGCGATAACCAGGACGCGGGAGACGACGTCGTGTTGGTCGGCCATCCGTTGATCTTACGGCGCACCCGGCAGGGGCGTCGGCTGGCCGCGGGCCCGCAGGTTACAGTGAATACGTGACCAGTTTCACCGCAGATCGGTCATATGCCCAGACCCTGGATGCTGCCGACCAGACCGCGCGTTTCCGCGACAGGTTCGTGCAGCCCGGCTGGGATGACGTGATCTACCTGAACGGCAACTCGCTCGGGCCGCTACCGGTGCGGACACAGGCCAGGATCGCGGAGGTCGTCGACCAGGAGTGGGGCGTCGGCCTGGTGCGGTCCTGGGACAAGTGGATCCACCTGCCGAGGGAAGCCGGCGACATGCTGGGCGAGACGCTGCTCGGTGCCGCCCCCGGGCAGGTCATCGTCTGCGACTCGGTGACTATCAACGTGTACAAGCTGGCGTGGGCCGCGCTCGACTTCCGGCCCGGCCGCGACGTGATCGTCACCGACGACGACAACTTCCCCACCGATCGGTACGTGCTCGAGGGCATCGCGGCGCAGCGCGGCTGCGAGCTGCGGATGATCCACACCGACATCGACGAGGGCGTCAGCGAAAAAACCCTCGCGGCGGCCCTCGACGACCGAGTAGCCGTCGTCGAGCTGTCGCACGTCGCCTACCGCAGCGGCGCGCTGGCTGACATGGCGCAGCTGACCGACCTCATCCACCGGGCCGGAGCGCTCGCGATGTGGGACGTGTGCCACTCGGTAGGCGCGGTGCCGGTCGAACTCGACGCCGCCGGCGCGGACCTGGCCGTCGGCTGTACCTACAAATACGTCAATGCCGGTCCGGGTGCGCCTGCCCTGCTGTACGTCCGCGACGAGCTGCAGCATCAGCTCCGGCAGCCGATCTGGGGCTGGTTTGGTCAGCGGGATCAGTTCGAGATGGGCCCGCGTTACGACCCGGCGCCGGGCATGAACGCGTTCCTGACCGGGACGCCGGACATTATGGGAGCCGTCGCGGTGGAGGAAGGCGCCCGGTTGCTGGCCGAGGCGGGCATGCCGCAGCTGCGCGCGAAGAGCGTCGCGCTGACTGACTACCTCATCGCGCTGGCCGACGAGTGGCTCGCGCCGCTCGGTTTCACCGTCGCCTCACCGCGCACGGCCGCTCGCCGCGGCGGCCACGTCAGCCTGCATCATGACGACGCGCGGCAGCTCAGCCAGGCGCTGCTGCGGACCGGGGTCGTCGTTGACTACCGGACGCCCGACCGCATCCGGATCGGGCCCGTTCCCCTCTTCACGTCCTTCACCCACATATGGAATGCCATGGACAGGCTCCGGGAGATCGCCGCGAGCAAGTCCTACGCCGACATACCACCCGAGCAACCGCTCGTTTCCTAGCGCAGCGGACATTGACACCCTCGGCAGGCGTCCCTAGCGTGTGAGCGGTGCCGAGGTACGGACTGATCGACGCCGACTATGCGATGCGGCTGCGGGAGACGGCTGATGACGCCGACGGGCCCATCTACATGCTCGGGCTCACCAGGTTCCGGCCGGGAACTGACACCAGCCCGCGCGGTTTACCCGCGCTCGGCCAGGATAACGTCAGCGACTTCGCGCCGATTCCGCTGCTAACCGCCGTGGGTGCCGCGCCCTGCCTCGCCGCCATCGTGGTTGCCAGCTCGCCGGACTGGCACCGGGTCGGAGTGGTCGGCTTCCCCAGCAGGCGCTCGTTCTTCGAGCTCGCTGCGCGCCGTGACTTCCGCGACTGGCACGCCCGGAAGGTGGATTCCCTCGAGCTCACGACCGTGCTGGGCACGCTGCCCGCCGAAGGGCTGCCGGGGGGCGACAGTCAGCGGCTACTGCTCGAGGTGTGGAACGGCCCGGAGCCGACGCCGCTGGTCCGCGAACCGGCGGCCAGATTCGACGTCGAGGGCACGGTCATCGGCGACGGCCGGCAGTGGAGCGGCGTCCGGTACACGGCCATCGCGCTCGGCACTGCCCTGCCGTTGCACCCGCCCAGGTTCGGTTATCAGGCGCTGTTGCTGGCACCGGTGCTCGAGCGCTGGCGCTGACACAAGGCGCAGGCCTGCACGCCCGCACGCGATAGGGTCGCGTCCTTGGTATTCGGGAGCGAAGGAGCGCACGTGACCGATCCGACCAGCCTCCGCGCCAGCCTCGAGCAGTGCTACGACGCCATCGAGTCCGTGTGCGCGCGGCTGGACTGCGCGCAGTGGCAGACCCAGTCGCTGTGCCCGGACTGGACCGCCCGCGACGTCGTGGCACACCTGGGCATGATGGAGCGGGTCATGGCCGGCTGGCTGCCGTCCAGCGCCGCGGAAGTCGCGCCGGTTGACCGGATCGGGCCGTACCAGCAGGAAATAAGAACGCTCGATGCCAAGGCCTTCGCGAGCCGCATCACCGAGATCTTCGCCGCGCGGCGCGCCGACCTGGCCCGGCTGAGCGCAGACGACGTGCTGCGGCCGTCGTGGACGCCGATCGGCCCGAAAACCTACGGTCAGTTCCTCGAGATCCGGATCTTCGACTTCTGGGTACACGAACGCGACATCACCACGCCACTCGGCTGGTCTACCGACGACGGCGGGTCGCGCGCCGAGATCGCCCTGGGTCAGGTGGTGAGCTCGATCGGCTACATCGTCGGCAAGAAGGTCGGCCTGCCCGACGGCAAAAGCATCGTGTTCCACCTCACCGGCCCGCTTCACCGCGACATCGCCGTGATCGTCGACGGCCGCGCCCGCCACGTTGACGAACTGGCGAACCCCACCGTGGAACTGACCACCGACTCGACGACCTTCATCCAGCTAGCCGCAGGCCGCATCGACCCCCAAACCCAACTCGACACCGGCAAAGTGCGGCTGACCGGCGACCGTGAGCTGGGCGGCCACGCGGCGAGGAACCTCCGGTTCACGATCTGACCGGGCGGGGCGAGATAGTCGGGCTACTCCCACTCAATGGTCGCCGGCGGCTTGCTCGTGATGTCGAGCACGACGCGGTTGACCTGCGGAATCTCGTTGGTCAGCCGGGTGGAGATCGTGCCGAGCACCGAGTCGGGCAGCCTGGCCCAGTCCGCCGTCATGGCGTCCTCGCTGGTCACCGGCCTGAGTACAACCGGATACCCATAACTCCGGCCGTCGCCCTGGACGCCGACCGACCGCACGTCGGCCAGCAGCACCACCGGGCACTGCCAGATCCGCCGGTCCAGCCCGGCCGCCGACAGCTCCGCCCGCACGATCGCGTCGGCCGCCGCGACGATCCGGAGCCGCTCCGCGGTGATCTCGCCGACGATCCTGATGGCCAGGCCGGGTCCGGGGAAGGGCTGCCGCCAGACGATCTCGTCCGGCAGCCCCAGCTGGGTACCTACCTCGCGCACCTCGTCCTTGAACAGCTCGCGCAGGGGCTCGACCAGCTCGAACGTGAGGTCCGCGGGCAGACCGCCGACGTTGTGGTGCGACTTGATGCTGGCCGTCCCCGTCCCGCCGCCCGATTCCACCACGTCCGGGTAGAGCGTGCCCTGGACCAGGAACGGCGCGCTGGTGCGTTCGCCCGCTATCTCGCGCGCGGCCCGCTCGAACGCACGGATGAACTCGCGGCCGATGATCTTGCGCTTCTCCTCCGGGTCGGCGACGCCGGCCAGCGCCGCGAGGAACGTCTCGGCCGCGTCGACGACCTTCAGGTCCACGCCGGTCGCGGCGACGAAGTCCTTCTCCACCTGTTCGGCCTCGCCGGACCGCAACAGACCGTGGTCGACGAACACGCACGTGAGCCGCGAGCCGACGGCTCGCTGCACCAGGGCGGCAGCCACCGCGGAGTCGACGCCGCCCGACAGACCGCAGATGGCCCAGCCGTCGCCGACCTGCGCGGCGATGCGCTCGGTTTGCTCCTCGATGACGTTGCGCATGGTCCAGATCGGCAGGCACCCCGCCGCCGCGAGGAACGCGCGAAGCATCGCCATGCCGTGCTCGGTGTGCAGCACCTCTGGGTGGAACTGCATGCCGTACAGCCGCCGGTCCGGCGCTTCGGCCGCGGCGACCGGTGTGCCGGCCGTCGTCGCGGTGACCGCGAACCCGGGCGGCGCGAGCGCGCAGGTATCGCCGTGCGACATCCAGACCCGCTGCTGCTCGGGCAGCCCGGCCAGGAGCACACCCGTGGCCGCGGCCGTGCGCAGCTCGGTGGCCCCGTATTCGCCCGTTCCGGTATGCCTGACCTCCCCGCCAAGGTCGCGGACCATCAGCTGGAAGCCATAGCAGATGCCGAGGATCGGCACGCCAGTCGCTAGCAGGCCAGGCGGCGCGGGCGGCGCGCCGGGCGCGTAGACCGAGGCGGGCCCGCCGGACAGGATGAGCGCCGACGGACGCAGCGCGAGCATCTCCTCGGCCGACATGGTGCTGGGCACGATCTGGGAGTAGACGTGGCACTCCCGGACCCGGCGCGCGATCAGCTGCGCATACTGAGCACCGAAGTCCACCACCAGCACGGGGCCTGACTCCAGGCTGCCCTGGTCGCCGCGCACCATTCCTGAAGTCTAGGCACGGGGGGTTGCTGCCAGTACGGCCGGCAAGGACGCGCCGGCGGCCGATCACGCAACCCCCGGTCTCGGGGATACCGGTCCGCCTAAGGCGGACGGTAACCCTGAGAGGCGTCAGCATCGTGACGCCGGAGAGCGTGAAGTGAGCCGCGACGTTATGGATCGCGCCGAGCTGTGGGGCATGGCCTTGACAGTCATCAGCGGCATTGCCATGACCGCAGGGATCATCATGACCTCTGCTGCACCGTCAGCTAGCGCGCTGTGCAACCGCAACATCGGCCAATGGGGTCAGGCATTCGGCAGCGCCACACAGGCCCACTGTGCAATCGACGCGGCGGTTCACAGCTCGGGCGTCATCCTCGTGATCCTGGGCATCGTGGGCATCCTGGTCGGTGTGGGCAGGCTATTCGGCAGCGGAAGCCGCTTGTAGCTCTTGGACAGAACGCCGGCCGATGCTCAGGAGGTGAGAATCAGACTGGCGGAGCCGGGGGCTCGGCTGGCTTGGGGCTGACCAGCACCCGGGAGATGCGGCGGCCGTCCAGCTGGGTCACGGTTAGCCGCCGCCCGGCCAGATCCGCATGCTCTCCGCTCTCCGGCAGGTGGCCGAGGGCAGCGAGCAGGTAGCCGGCCACCGTCTCGTAGGGGCCCTCCGGCAGCTCCACGCCGGTCTGCTCGGCGAACTCGTCGAGGTTGAGCAGCCCGTCGACTTCGAGCTCGCCGCTGTGCAGCTGACGGGCGTGCCCGGCGTCGCTGTCGTACTCGTCCTGGATGTCGCCGATCAGCTCCTCGACCAGGTCTTCCAGCGTCACGATTCCGGCGGTGCCGCCGTACTCGTCGACGACGATCGCCAGGTGCGCACGGTCCTTGCGCATCTCCGAGAGCGCGGACAGCACCATCTTGCTGATGGGCAGGAACTTCACCGGCCTGCACACCTCGCCGACGTGACGCGAATCGCCGACCCTGCTGTCCAGCAGGTCTCGGGCGTGCACGAAGCCGATGACGTCGTCGTAGGACTCCTGATACACCGGAAACCGGGAGTACCGGGCTTGCTCGGCGATCCCGGCAGCCTGCTTCAGCGGCATCGACGCGGGCAGGAACTCCACCTCGGTCCGCGGGACGAGGACCTCCCGGATCTGTCGCTTGCCCGCGTCGAATACCTCGGTGACGATGTGCCGCTCGTCGGGGCTAAGCGCCTGGTGGCCGGCCACCAGGTCACGCAGCTCCTCGTCGGTCATGACCCCGCGAGCCGTGGCCGGGTCGCCTCCGACCAGGCTGACGACCAGGTTCGTGCACTTCGACAGCAGCCATACCAGCGGCCTGGCCAGCATGGCCAGCCGGTCCACCACGGGGGCGGCCACGAGCGACACCCGCATGGCGCGCTGCAGCGCGATCCGCTTGGGCGCGAGCTCGCCGAACACCAGGGTGAAGAACGAGATGACTAGGGTTACCGCGATCAGGGCCAGCGGGTCGCCGACGGCGCGCGGCATGTACTTGCTCAGCTCGTTCCCGAGTCGGTCCGACAGCAGAGCGGCACCGAACGCGCCAGACAGCAGCGTTGCTAGCGTGACGCCGATCTGGACCGAGGACAGGAACCGGTTCGGGTCCTGCGCCAGCCTGGCCGCTCGCTGCCCGCGCCGGCCGCGGCGGTTCAGCGAGCGGACCTGACCCTCGCGCAGCGAGACCAGCGCCATTTCGGCACCGGCGAAGAAGCCACCGATCAGGATGACGGCAAGGACGAGGAGGATATCCCAGCCGACGCCATTCACGTCCGGATCCCCGACCCTCGTCAACTCGGCGCGGCGCGGTGCGCTGCAGGCCCCCCGGTGTCCGGCAGCTGGCCGCGGTACTAGCCCAGGGGGATGTCCCCCTCGGCCCCCGGCGGCATCATGGCCGCGCGGTAGTTTGCAATAGTCTATGCAGTCTGCCCACCGCGTCGGGCTGTACCCACCGAGCCGGACCGGGCAGTCAGCATCGTGACGGCCCGTTATAACGGGATTTGCTCCGCTCGTGCCGCGCGGTGGCCTGCGTTCGGGCACCCAGGCCCGGGGCGGCCGCGCCGCGGAGGAAGGACGGTGGCCGTGGCCGGCCTACGCGACGAGGCGGCGGCGATCGCCGCCGAGCTGACCGACCTGCGCCGGTCGATCCACGCCGAGCCGGAGATCGGGCTGGACCTGCCCCGGACTCAGCGCAAGGTGCTGGACGCGCTCGGCGGGCTGCCGGTCGACGTCACCGTCGGCGACGGCCTCGGCTCAGTGACCGCCGTGCTGCGCGGCGGGCGGCCGGGCCCCACGGTCTTGCTCCGCGCCGACATGGACGCGCTCCCGATCAGCGAGCAGTCCGGGGTCAGCTACGCCGCACGGCTGCCCGGCGCGATGCACGCCTGCGGGCATGACCTGCACACCGCGATGCTGACCGGCGCGGCGCGGCTGCTGGCAGCCCGCCAGGACGAGCTCGCCGGGAACGTCGTTTTCATGTTCCAGCCGGGTGAGGAAGGCCCGGGCGGCGCACGCCTCATGATCGAGCAGGGCGTGCTCAGCGCGGCCGGGGAGCGGCCGGTCGCCGCCTACGCGCTGCACGTGGCGTCCGGCCTGCTGCCGCTCGGCCTGGTCGCCAGCCGGGCCGGCACGATGCTAGCCGCGGCCGACACGCTGCACATCACGGTGCACGGCCGCGGCGGCCACGGCTCCCAGCCGCATCACGCCGCAGATCCGGTGCCGGTTGCCTGCGAGATCGTGCTGGCCCTGCAGACGATGGTGACCAGGCAGTTTGACGTCTTCGATCCGGTCGTGCTGACCGTCGGCTCGTTCCACGCTGGCACGGCCGACAATGTCATCCCGGACGAGGCGCAGCTGCACGCTACGATCCGGTCGTTCTCGCCCGCGGCGAGAGCCGCCATCCAGCAGGCTGCGCCGAGGCTGGCCCGCGACATCGCGACCGCCCACGGGCTGACCGTGACCGCAGAATACGAGGACGGCTACCCCGTGACGGTCAACGCCAGCGACGAGGTGGCGTTCGCCGAGCAGACCGTTGCGGACGCGCTCGGGCCAGGCCGGTTCGTGATCGCTCCCAACCCGATCCCCGGCGCGGAGGACTTCTCGTACGTGCTGAACGAGGTGCCCGGCGCCTATCTGATGCTCGGCGCCGTGCCGGCGAGCGCCGACCCGCTCACCGCGCCCTTCAACCACTCGGCCCACGCCGTGTTCGACGACGGCGCGCTGCCGGACGGGGCAGCGCTTTACGCCGCGCTCGCGCTGCGCAGGCTCGCCTGCGAGGTGCCTCGGAGCGACTGACCGCGAGGCTACAGACTGGCGACGTCCGCCTGCTTGATCCGGACCGCCTCGGCCGCCTGGTGCAGCGCGTCCAGCTCGTGGCTGGTGAGGTCGCGCTCGATGATCCGCCCCACTCCGAACGCGCCTATCTCGGCTTCGACGCCCAGGTACACGCCGGAGATGCCGTACTCACCATCCACCCAGGTGCAGACCGGCATGACCGTCTCGGAATCCTCGGCCACCGCCCTCGCCATCCGCGCCGCAGCCGCGGACGGTGCGTAATACGCCGATCCGGTCTTCAGCAGCGCCACGATCTCGCCGCCGCCGTTCCGGGTCCGCTCGACCAGTTTGTCGATCTCCTCGTGCGACAGCAGGTCGGCCAGCGGCCGGCCGTCGACCGAGCACGCCGACGGGACAGGCACCATGGTGTCGCCGTGCGAGCCGAGGGTCAGCGTCGTGACCGAGCTCACGGGGAGACCCAGCCGCTCGGCCACGAAGTAGCTGAACCTGGCCGTGTCGAGCATGCCCGCCTGACCCATCACCCGGTGTGCCGGGAAGCCGGACACCCTCGCGGCCAGCGCGGTCATCTCGTCGAGCGGATTCGACACCACAATGAGCACCGCATCCGGAGCGTGCTTGACGACCTGCTCGGTCACGCTCCGGACGATCTTGGCGTTGGTGCCGATCAGGTCCATCCGGCTCATGCCGGGCTTGCGCGGCAGGCCCGCGGTGATCACCACGATCGAAGAGCCCGCGATGGCCTCGTAACCCTCCCCGGCCGCCCCGGTTGTCTGGCCGGTGACCTTCGTCTCGAAGCCCTCGATCGGCCGTGACTGGCTGATGTCGAGGGCGATGCCTTCCGGCCTGCCGTCGATGATGTCAGTGAGCACCACCTCGCCGAAGATGTCGTACTCGGCCAGCCGCTGGGCAGTCGTCGAGCCATAGAACCCGGCACCGACGACCGTTACCTTTCCGGTTCGAGCCATTCCCGTCTTCTCCCTCGGGCTGCAGGTTGCGCGGTCATGAACTGCGCTGACGTCAGGACGCGGCCATGGCGGCGCACAGGTTCTCATCCAGTGCCGCCAGGAAGTCCTCGGTCGTCAGCCACGGGGTCGCAACGCCGACGAGGACGGCCAGGTCCTTGGTCATCTTCCCGCTCTCCACCGTTTCGACGCAGACCCGCTCCAGCATGTCGGCAAACGCGGTTACCTCGGGCGTGCCATCGAGCTTGCCGCGGTGCGCGAGGCCGCGGGTCCACGCGAAGATCGACGCGATCGGGTTGGTGGAGGTGGGCTTGCCCTGCTGGTGCTGCCGGTAGTGCCGGGTAACGGTGCCGTGTGCCGCCTCGGCCTCCACCGTCCGGCCATCCGGGGTCATCAGCACGCTCGTCATGAGACCGAGCGAGCCGTAGCCCTGCGCCACGATGTCGGACTCGACGTCACCGTCGTAGTTCTTGCAGGCCCAGACGATGCCGCCGTTGCCCTTGATCACCTGCGCCACCATGTCGTCGATCAGCCGGTGCTGGTAGAAGGTCCCGTCTGCTTCGAACTCGGCCTTGAACTCGCTCTCGTAGACCTCGGCGAAGATGTCCTTGAACCGGCCGTCGTAGGCCTTGAGGATCGTGTTCTTGGTGGACAGGTACAGCGGGTAGCCGCGGTTCAAGGCGTAGCGCATACTGGCCCGCGCGAAGTCGCGGATCGAGTCGTCGAAGTTGTACATGGCCATCGCAACGCCGCTGCCAGCGAACGTGGCCACCTCATAGTCCCTGCGCCCGCCCTGATCCGGGGTGAACGTGATGTGCACCGTGCCCGGCTCGGGCACCACGAAATCGGTCGCCCGGTACTGGTCGCCGTGCGCGTGTCTGCCTATGACGATCGGCTGGGTCCAGCC
>JASHSZ010000685.1 GCA_030040815.1 Streptosporangiaceae bacterium | reverse complement strand
GCTGCGCGACAAGGGCAACACCGTGCTCGTCGTCGAGCACGATCCAGCGACGATCGCCATCGCCGACCACGTCGTCGACCTCGGGCCGGGCGCTGGCACCCAGGGCGGGGAGGTGGTATTCAGGGGCCCCGTCGACGCGCTGCGGGCCAGCGGCACCCTCACCGGCCGGCATCTCGGCGATCGAGCCGCCGTCAAGGAGACGGCCCGGACGCCAACCGGCGTGCTGGAGATCCGCGATGCGACAGAGCACAACCTGCGCGACGTCGACGTGGACATCCCCCTTGGGGTGCTGGTCGTCATCACCGGCGTCGCGGGCTCCGGGAAGAGCTCCCTTGTGCAGGGCTCGGTCGCAGGCCGGGACGGCGTGGTGTCCATCGACCAGGGCGCGATCCGCGGCTCACGACGGAGCAACCCCGCGACATACACGGGACTGCTCGACCCGATCCGCACGGCATTCGGGAAGGCGAACGGCGTGAAGCCAGCCCTCTTCAGCGCCAACTCCGAGGGCGCGTGCCCCAATTGCAACGGCGCCGGGGTCATCTACACCGACCTGGCGATGATGGCGGGCGTCGCCAGCACGTGCGAGGTGTGCGACGGGAAGCGGTTCGAGCCGTCGGTGCTGGAACATCGCCTCGGCGGCCGGGACATCACCGAGGTGCTCGCCATGCCGGTTTCCGAGGCCAGGGATTTCTTCGGCGCGGGCGAGGCGCGGACGCCTGCCGCGCACGCCATCCTTGAGCGGCTCGCCGACGTTGGGCTCGGCTACCTCAGCCTCGGCCAGCCGCTCACGACGCTGTCCGGCGGCGAGCGGCAGCGGCTCAAGCTCGCCACCCGCATCACCGAGAAAGCAGCCGTCTTCGTTCTCGACGAGCCGACCGCCGGCCTCCATCTCGCTGACGTCCAGCAGCTGCTCGGCCTGCTGGACCGGCTCGTGGACGCCGGCAAGTCGGTCGTCGTCATCGAGCACCACCAGGCGGTGATGGCTCACGCGGACTGGATCATCGATCTCGGTCCGGGCGCCGGCCACGACGGCGGCCGGATCGTCTTCGAGGGCACACCCGCCGACCTCGTCGCCGCGCGCTCGACGCTCACGGGTGAGCACCTCGCCGCGTATGTCGCCGCTTGACCCGGACGACTCCCGCGTTCACTGGTCCGCGCCGGCCCGCACGATCAGGCAGCCGTCGGACCCGGGGCGGGTGCAGCTGGCCTGCCTGATGGCGGTCCAGGAGAGGTCGATGCCGACACCGCTCGAGCCAGCACCGTACAGGTAGGCAACCTCGCGCACAGCCCGCCGCCGACATCGAGGAGCGCGCGGCTACCCCAGCTGGAAGCGCCCGCTGGGCCAGAGACGGCCATTGTGCCTTCGAGTCAGCCATCCGCCCCGGCGGCAAGCAGCTCGGGTGACGCCTCCGTCAGGTGCCACCAGCGGTGTACGCCGCCCAGATACGGGTCCCGCCATGCCGTCACTATCGCTCACACCCGTCGGATTTAGCCGCACTGTAATCCGGCTGTTGCTGCACCGTGATGAAAGTCGTCAAGCGTTGGCCGACAACGCCGATGCTGCGGAATCGAGGCCAACGGTCTCGCGGGTCAGCGCACGTCGAGCCGCTGAGGGCGGTCCGACATGCGTAAAAACAGAGCATTGATTTCGCGGTGAGGGTGGGCGTACCGTCTAGTCGGCATGTCGTAAATGCAGGCGTAACATCCGGGCTCGGCAAGGAGGGCCGAATGACAGCTACGACCGCGGAGCCGGTCTCCCGGCAACGGGGAGCGTTCTCTTGGCTGATTGACCGGCAGCTGGATAACTATCCGAACACCGGTCCCAGGGTGCTGTACCTGGGCATCACCGTGCTGGCCACCATCACGCTGTACTACGAGGCGTATGTCGGCGGCTCGGTGTCGACGCTGCTGCTGGCCAACCTGCACATGAGCTTCACGTTCTACGTGGCGACCGTCGCGGCCGGGAACGCGATCGGCGCCTTCACCTCGCTGTTTGCCGGCCTTAGTGACAGATACGGCCGGGCGAACCTCACGGTGTTCGGCCTGCTGGTCGCGGGCTTCTTCACGGTGTTGCTCCTACCTATCTCCACCAACAGGTGGGAATTCACGATCTTTGCCTTTATCGTCGGCGCCGTCGAGGGCATCGTCCTGGTCGCCACACCAGCGCTGATCCGGGATTTGTCCCCGCAGACCGGGCGCGCCACTGCCATGGGCTTCTGGACCAGCGGCCCGGTACTCGGGAGCCTGGTTGTCGCGATCGTCGGTTCGATCACGGTCCCGGCGACCGCGAGCCCGACCAACGACCCCAGGTTCTGGACGCACGAGTACTACATCGGCGGCGCCGTGGGCCTCGTGGTCTTCGTGATCGCGCTCATCGGGCTGCGCGAGCTGTCACCTGGGCTGCGCGACCAGCTGATGGTGACCATGCGCGACCGGGTCCTCATCGAACTGCGGGCGAAGGGTCTCGACATCGAGGCCGCGATGAAGAACCACTGGCGCCAGCTGCTCAAGGCCGACGTCATCGTCTCGGCATTCGCGGTGTCGATCATGCTGCTGATCTACTACGCCCTGGTCGGCTTCCTGGCCATCTACGCCGTCACGATTCTGCACTTCACGCTCAAGACGGCCAACAACCTCGGCTACTGGTGCTGGGCCTTCAACGCCGGCGCTGTGATCCTGATCGGCATGACGTCCGACAGGTTCCGGGTGCGGAAACCGTTCATGATCGTCGGCGGCATCGGCGCCGCGGTGATGATCGTGCTCTTCCTGCTCCAGTCGAAGGCTGGCGCGCACCCGAGCTTCGCTTTGATCGCGGCGTACCTGGCGATCATGCTGTTCTTCCTCGGCGTGGCCTACACGCCGTGGATGGCGAGCTTCACCGAGACTGTGGAAAGCCACAACCCCGCAGCGGTGGCAGCCGGGCTCGCGATCTGGGGCTGGATCATCCGGATCGTCGTCTTCGCCTCGTCGCTGATCATCCTGGTCGTCATCACCTCTGTGACCCCGCTGATCAACTACGGCACGGGTGTCTCGACCTACGCGACCCAGTACCCGTCGGTCGTCTGGGCGGGCACCCACGGCAGCGTGATCGCCGACTACAAGAAGTACGCGGCGGAGTTCAACTTCG
>JASHSZ010000684.1 GCA_030040815.1 Streptosporangiaceae bacterium | reverse complement strand
CGCCGACTATCGACGCGCTGAACGCGGCCGCCTGCCGCCTCCAGGGCGCCACGCTGGCAACCCGCAACGTGTCCGACTTCGAAGGCACCGCATCGAGACCATCGACCCCTGGCTTCAGCCGCTGGAGTGACGAACCGGCACTATCTGCTCTGCGACCGGCTTCTCTGCGACCGGCCGGCGTCTTACTCCTCCCAGGCTGGCATCCGGACAGAGCCTGTGCAGCCTGGCTGGTCAGTTAGTCCTGGATCAGCCCTACTTGACCTTGGATGACGCGAGGAGCACCTCGCGCTACCCAGGTGTGGGCCGTTCGTCCCGGCCGCTGCCATGGCGGCTGGCCCCCTAAGTTGGGACCTATGGCAGCGGTCTGCCCAGCTGCGAGCGGTTACGGTGTGCCCTATCTAGCGCGCCGCACTGCGAAGGGGGCGTCATGGAGCGACTGAAGCCGATGGATGCTCAGTTCGTCGACGCCGAGGACGAGGATCGGCACGCATCGTTCGCGATCGCCTCGATCGCTGTGTTCGATGGCCCCGCCCCGAGCTACGCCGAGTTCTGCGAGGCCATCAAGGCTCGGCTGCCGCTCGTGCCCATATACCGCCGGAAACTGCGCACTGTGCCCTTCCGGCTCGGGCCGCCCGTGTGGGTCGACGATCCGAATTTCGACCTCCAGTACCACGTCCGGCAGACGGCTCTGCCGCCCCCTGGCGGTGATGAGCAGTTGGCTAGCCTGATCGCGCGCGTTATGGCCCAGCGGCTGGATCGCGACTTCCCGCTGTGGGAGTACTGGCTGGTGCAAGGGCTGGCCGACGGCCGGTGGGCGCTGATCTCGAAGGTCCATCACTGCATGGTCGACGGCGTTTCCGGCACCGACTTGTACCGGGTGATCTTCGACCTCTCGCCTGAAGCGCCGTTGCCGTCTTCGGGAGCCGACACCGCTCCGGCGCCTGCCGAGCCGACATCGGTGGCGCTCGTCGCCTCGGCGGCTGCCGACTTGGTGACAAGGCCTGCGCGGGGTGTCCTTGCCCTGGCCGGAGCGCTAACCCGACCGAGGGAGACCGTCCGTCAGGCGTCGCAGACTGCGCGCGCTGTAGCCAGGCTGGCCGCGTCTGCCTGGCCCGCCACCGAGTCATCGCTCAGCGGTTCCATTGGCCGCCAGCGCCGGTATACGTGGGCTCGGGCTTCGCTCGCCGACGTGAAGGCAATCAGGCTCGAACTCGGCGGAACCGTGAACGACGTTGTATTGGCGGCGATCAGCAGCGGCTTCCGGACGCTGTTGCTGTCGCGCGGCGAGCAGCCCGCGCCGCACATGGTTCCGTCCCTGATCCCGGTCTCGTTGCGCGCTCCCGGCGAAGAGAACATGTACGACAACCGGGTCTCTGTCGTGCTGGCCAACCTTCCGGTCCACCTGGCCGAGCCAGCAGAGCGACTTGCTGCCATCCGCACTGAGATGTCGGACCTGAAGGCGACGGGAGAGGCATCCGCGGCCGAGGCGCTCATGACGCTCGGGAGGTTCACGCCGTTCCCGCTGGCGTCCCTGGTCGTGAGGCTCGGCTACCGGCTCCCGCAGCGGGAGGTTGTCACCGTGACGACCAACGTGCCCGGACCCCAGCAGCCGCTCTACGGCCTCGGCCGTCGGCTCGTGGAGATCATCCCCTATGTTCCGATCGCCACCAGCCTGCGCACGGGCGTGTCGATCTTCAGCTACTGCGGGCAGCTGACGTTCGGTATTACCGGCGACTACGCGACGACCGCTGACATCGAAGTTCTCGCCCGCGGCATCGAGGTCGGCATCCAAGAGCTATCCGATGCCGCCGCCCGGCACCGCCCTGGTGGCGGAGCTAAGTGAGCGGAACAGTCGCCGCCCCCGGAGCGTCGGAGTACGGCCCCGCCCAGCACGACCTTGGTGGAGTCGGCGCGTCGCTGTGGGCCGACATCGACGGCCCGGTGCATTATGTCGACTTCGGCGGCCCTAGTCACGGACCGCAAATCGTCTGCGTGCACGGCCTGGCGGGCTCGGCGGTGAACTGGTCGGCCATCGCGCCGCTGCTGACCGGCCGATGCGGGGTGCTCGCGCTGGATCTGGCGGGCCACGGCCTCACCCGGTCGGGCCGTCGCAGCGCGGACGTGCACGCAAACAGGCTCCTGCTCGACCGGTTCATCGAGACGGTCGCCGAGACCCCGGTGATCCTCATGGGCAATTCCATGGGCGGCATGATCTCGCTGCTCGAGGCGGGCACCGCCGCCGACAAGGTGTCCGGACTGATCCTCATCGATCCGGCTCTGCCGTTCGTGCCTGCGCGGCCCGATCTGCTCGTGGCGAGCGTGTTCGTCGCCGGCGGCGTACCTGGCCTCGGTTCGGCGCTGCTTCGCGGCGTCCATATGCTGCCGCCCGCGGCGATCGTCGCGAGCATGCTCTCCCTGTGCTGCCACGACCCGACACGCGTGCCGGCCAACGTGGTCGCTCAGCACGTCGCGCTGGCACGACGGCGAGCCGGGTTTGCCGAGGCCGGCCACGACGTGGGGGTCGCCACCAGGTCCGTGATCTCGACGGCCGGACTTGGCGGCCACGGCTACCGGGCGGGCATTGCCGCGCTCACGTGTCCAGTGCTGCTCATTCACGGTGAACGGGATCGACTCGTGCCTATCTCGGCCGCCAGGGCCGCGGCCCGGGCCCATCCGTCCTGGTCCCTGGTCGTGCTGGCGGACGTCGGGCACGTGCCGCAGCTGGAAGCGCCCGGCGACTGCGGGACCGCCATCCTGGCCTGGCTTGATGGCGCGGGCCAGGACGCGGCGGCAGCTGCAACTCCAAGCGTGCCCCCCACGCCGGCCCGGCCGGCGATCCGCCGCTGGCACCTGCAACGCCGCAAGCGCTGATCCGGCGGACGTCCTCGCAGGCCGGGACCTAGGGCCGTACTGCGGTCGACACCGGAGCCGCAGAATAGCGCTGACGTGTAGTCCGATTCGGTCTTGGCTCCACCTAGGCGGAAGGGTGCGGATCCCGACCCCGGGCTACTGGGGAGGGAGGACGCGATGGGATTCAATCTCGCGGTGATCCTGCGAGAGACTGCGCTGGCGACGCCGGACCATCCGGTGGCGTTGTTCGGCGACACCTCCATGAGCTACCGGGAGCTGGATGAGCTCTCCGACCGGCTGGCGGTCGGCCTGCGAGCCAGCGGTGTTGGGCCTGGCGAACCGGTCGGGCTGCAGCTGCCGAATATTCCGCAGTTCCTCGTCACGTACTTCGGCATTCTCAAGGCGGGCTGCGTGGTAGTCCCCCTCAACGTGCTGCTGAAAGCGCCCGAAGTTGCCTTCCAGCTGCGCGACTCCGGCGCGACGCGCCTCGTTACCTGGGAAGGCATCCTGGCGGAGGCAGCTCAGGGCGCGGCGGCAGCCGGAGCCAACGAGGTCTATGCACTGGGGCACGCCGACGGCGACGCAGGCGTGGCCCCGTTCGAACGACTGCTCGCCATCCCAGCCGATCATCCCCAGCTCGCCGACCGCGAGCTCAGCGACACCGCCGTCATCATGTACACGTCAGGGACGACTGGCCGCCCGAAGGGCGCCGAGCTGAGCCACATCCAGCTCTACATGAATGCCGACATTCCCGGCCGTCTATTCGATGTGCAGCCCTCGGACATCGTGATCACCGTGCTGCCGCTCTTCCACATATTCGGGCTGTCTAGCATCCTGGACGTGTGCGTCCGGTTTGGCTGCACGATGTCGCTGATACCGCGCTTCGACCCGGTCGCCGTCCTCACCGCGATCGAGCGTGACAAGGCCACCATATTCGAGGGCGTTCCCGCCATGTTCATCTCGCTTCTCACGCATCCGCGCCTAGACAACTACGACCTGTCGTCGCTACGCGTTGCCATCTCCGGCGGCGCCTCGATCCCGGCCGCCGTCCTTGACGAGTTCGAGCGGCGTTTCGGCGTGCTGATCCTGGAGGGCTACGGGCTGACGGAAACGGCGTCCACCACCACCTTCAACCGCAGTGTCAGCGATCGTCGGGTGTACAGCGTTGGCAAGCCGATCTGGGGAACCCAGACCCAGGTCTGGGACAACAAGCACAACCCGCTGCCGCCGGGCCAGGACCACGTCGGCGAGGTGGTCACCCGTGGCCTGCACGTGATGAAGGGCTATCTGAACAGCCCGAAGGCCAACGCGGAGAGCTTTACCGGCGACTGGTTCCACACCGGGGACCTCGGCTACTTCGACGAGGACGGGTTCCTGTTCATCGTCGGCCGGATCAAGGAGCTCATCATCCGCGGCGGCTACAACGTCTACCCGGCCGAGATCGAGGATGTGCTCCACAGTCACCCGGCGGTGGCGGAGGCAGCCGTGGTCGGCATACCCGACGATCGACTCGGCGAGGAGATCAAGGCGGTCGTCACGATGCGCCCGGGCGCAGAACTGACCGCCGCGGAACTGATCGCCTACTGCAAGGCGCGGATGGCCGTGTACAAGTACCCGAGGGTGGTCGAGTTCTGTGCCGAACTACCCAGGAACGCGATGGGCAAGGTACTCAAGGACGCGCTCGTCGCCCCATCCTCAGGTCAGTGATCCGCGCGCCGCTATGTGCTCGAAGAGCAGTCCCCCGCCGGGCCAAGGTCGGGTCGGGGACCTTCGCCTCTTCCAGTAAGGCCGAGAGCGGGGTCTAGTGAATACAGTGCTCAGTATCTGCCGGCTCATATTGAGCAGCAAGGATGTGGCGACGGCGCGCGATGGTGGGTCAGCACGCGGGTACTTCAGCTGAGGCGGCCCGCCGGATGCGGAACATGGATTCTGTCGCGAGAAGCGCGGCAGTCTAGGGGCGGCAGGAGCCAGTCATGGGGTCAGTCGAATCAGAAGTCACCGAGAAGCCCACCATGGGCTCATTCGAGTCGGACGTCGTCGACACCAAGAGATGGTTTGCCAGCTCGCGATTCGAAGACATCACGCGCCTGTATTCTGCGCGTCAGGTGGTAGAGCAACGGGGCACCATCTGCACCGATTACACGGTGGCAAGAATGGCGGCCGAACAGTTTTACGATCGGCTCCGGCAGCTATTCGATGAGCGCAAGCAGATCACTACATTCGGTCCGTATTCGCCCGGTCAGGCGGTGGCACTGAAGCGGATGGGCATTGAGGGGATTTACCTCGGCGGCTGGGCGACATCCGCCAAGGGATCTGTCACCGAGGACCCGGGGCCTGACCTGGCCAGCTATCCGCTATCACAAGTGCCGGACGAGGCCGCGCCGATCGTCCGCGCCTTGCTCACGGCCGACAGGAACCAGCGCTTCACCCGTTCGCGCCTTAGCGAAGCGCAGCGTGCTGCCTTCCCCGAGGCCGACTACCGGCCATTCATCATCGCCGACGCAGATACCGGACACGGTGGTGACGCGCACGTTCGGAACCTAATCCGTCGCTTCGTTGAGGTCGGGGTGCCTGGCTACCATATCGAGGATCAGAAGCCCGGCACCAAGAAGTGCGGACACCAGAGCGGGAAAGTGCTCGTGGGCGTCGACGAGCAGATCAAGCGGCTGAACGCGGCCCGTTTCCAACTTGACGTCATGGGGGTGCCCGGTCTGATCGTGGCTCGAACCGACGCGGAGGCGGCGACATTCCTGGAGGGTCGGGGAGACGAGCGCGACCATCCATTCATCCTCGGCGCAACCAACGATGAACTGCCCTCTTACAAGGTGGGCTACCTGACCATCTTGCGTAAACTGCGCGAAATGGGCATCGATGACGTCCGCGGTCACCTGCTGTTCAAGATCTCCGCTGCGGAAGACGACGAGGCCATGGCCTGGCTGTCCCGGACGGGAGTGATGCACGCGGTCGAAGCGAGCGCGGAGGCATTCCAGCAGTCCGACGGGTCGGCCGACGAGCTGCTGGAGAACATCGAGTCCAGGTATCTTGAGGCCTGGCTCGCTGAGGCAAGCCTGAAGAGCTATCCCGATGCAGTCGCGGACGTAATCGAGGTCCGCGCCAACGAAGGCGTGCCCTTCGACGTGAGCGCCGACGAGTGGCTCGACTTCGCGCGCCTAACGTCATTCCACGCAGCCAGGGCCCGGGCGCTTTCGATGGGCATCGATCTCGTGTGGGATTGCGAATTGCCCAAGACTCCTGAGGGTTACTACCAGGTGCAAGGCGGAATCGACTACGCGATTGCCAGATCGCTGGCTGTCGCTCCGTTCGCCGACCTGCTGTGGATGGAGACCAAGACCGCCGACTTGGCGGACGCGCGGCGGTTCGCCGAGGCCATCCATGCCAAGTTCCCGGCCAAGATGCTTGCGTACAACCTGTCGCCATCGTTCAACTGGGACACTACCGGGCTGAGCGAGGAGGACATGAGGCAATTCCCAGACGAGCTCGGCAAGCTGGGGTTCGTCTTCAACTTCATCACCTATGGGGGCCATCAGATCGACGGCCTGGCGGCGGAGGAGTTCGCCGCCGCGCTTAAGCAGGATGGAATGCTCTCGCTGGCCCGGCTACAGCGAAAGTTTCGCCTGGTCGAATCTCCCTACCGCACACCCCAGACGCTCGTCGGCGGGCCGCGATCGGATGCCGCGCTCATGGCCTCCTCGGGCGGCACGGCAGCCACTAAAGCGATGGGCGAGGGCTCGACGCAGCACCAGCACCTCGTCCAGACCGAAGTCCCGACCAAACTCCTCGAGGAATGGCTCGGGCTGTGGACGAAGCAGCACCAGATTGCCGGCTCGCTGCGCGTCGGTCTGCGGCCGCACACCGCGGGCTCCGACTTGCTGGAGCTCAGCCTGTCCAACGCGAGCGGGGAAAAGGTCGCCAACATCATCTTCGCCGTGATCGTGGATCGACGGGGTCGCAACATCCTGTCGGTCCGGGACCAGAACACCTTCGACAGCGCGCTGCGCCAGAAGCGCCTGATGACGCTCAATCACCTATTCCTGATCCACCGCTACAAGGCCTGGGCTGTCCACTACGTCAGTCCTACTGACGACAACCGCTACCAGGCGCAGAAGATGAAGACGCACGGCCTCTTCAACGACGTCCACGACGAGATCGGCCACATCATCGTCGCCGACGTGAATTCCGAAGGTGTCAAGGCCCTGCTCGCCCTGGACAGACACCGCCTGAACGCGTTGATCGAACGGACGTACCCGGCTGTCCGGGCCGATACTGCCGCGCCGAACCCCTGACGATCAGCTGCCGCTATAACGGAGCAGTTCTTCCGTGGCCGAAGGCCGATCGTAGGGATGGACTTCGACGCTAGCGTCGCCTGGCCCGCCTTCGACCGCTCGCTACCTCGCCCGTGACCTCGGCGGTCAATGTCCGCTACGAGGAGTCCGGCGTCGAGGATGGTCACGCCTGGTTTGTCCATAGCCAGGCGGCCAGGCCCAGGCCGACGAGGGCGACCAGCCAGCGCAGGATTCCTGCGGGTACGTGCCTGGCGATCTTGGGGCCGATCAGACTCCCGGTGAACAAGCCCGCGGCCAGCGGCAGCGTGGCGGTCCAGTCCACCGGCCCCGCGAGCACGAGGACCAGCGCAGAGATGGCAGTAGCAACGCCGACGATGACGTTTTTCAGGGCGTTGGCGCGGGCCAGTTGGTTGTCGACCGTGAACAAGATCAGGGCCAGGGTCAGCACGCCGGAGCCAGCGCCGAAGTAACCGCTGTAGGCGGAGATCAGCAGCAGGCCCGTGAGCAGCACGGCGGTATTCCCCCGCTCGTGCGCCTCACGCAGGGCCGAAACCTGGGGCTGAACGAGCAATGCCACGGATCCGAGCGCCACCAGGTACGGGACTATCCGGCTGAACGACCCGGCAGGCGTCAGCAGCAGCAGGACAGCTCCAGCCGTGCCGCCAGCCGCCGCCGCCAGGGACCATCGCCACACCCAGCAGACCCGGCCTGCCAGTTCCGGCCGGGATGCCAGTGCCGCGCCCGGACCGCACGTCACCAGGGCAACGATGTTGGCGACGTTCGCGCTCAGGGCGGGCACGCCGACCGCTAGCAGCGCCGGATAGGAGACGAGCGAGGTGATACCGCCGGCCGTGCCGACGATGCCGGCCAGCACTCCGGCTGCGGCAACCAGCACGACGTCCACGGCACCGATCACGACCGCGGCCCCGGTTGGTGCGGGTCGCCGCGGCCGCGGCTGGCCGCGGACGCCGACGCGAGGCCAGATACCGGTACATCCGCGACGGGAGTAGCGGTATCGTGTCGTCTCATAAAAGACGATAGCACTACTGAAGCGCTGAAGCGGTGGCTGCGAGCCGAGGCAGACCGGCTCGGGCCAGGCCAGCAGCTGCCCGCAACCCGGGCGATCGTGCAGGCCTGGCATGTCAGCCCGCTGACGGTTTCCCGCACGCTCGCCGACCTGAGCCGGGAGGGGGTACTGGTCACCCGGCCCGGCACCGGAACCTACGTAGCAGAGGCGCAGCGCCGACGGTCCAGCGACCCGGTCGGCTTGTGGCAGACCGTGGCGCTCGCCGACCGTGCCGTGGACACCGCCGGGCTGTCGCCGCTAGCCGATCCCGCACCGGCCGACGACCTCATCTCCCTGGCAGCGGGCTATTTGCACCCGTCGCTGATGCCGCAAGCCGCGCTGCGGGCGGCGCTGGCCCGGGCCGCCCGGTTGCCCGATGCCTGGGACCGGCCGCCCACAGCAGGGCTGCCCGGTCTGCGGTCGTGGTTCGCGCAAGCGGCTCCTGGCTTCGATGCCCGCGACGTGCTGGTCACCAGCGGCGGCCAGAGTGCGCTGTCAGCTGTGTTCCGCGCGCTCGTGCCGGCCGGCGCGCCGATGCTGGTCGAGTCGCCCACTTACCCTGGTGCTCTGGCGGTCGCTCGGGCAGCGGGCTTGCGGCCGGTCCCCGTTCCGGCTGACCGAGACGGCATCATCCCGGCGCACCTGGCTGAGGCCTTCGGGCGGACTGGCGCTCAGGCCCTGTACTGCCAGCCGGCCTATCACAACCCGACCGGTGCGGTCCTCGCCGCCGCGCGGCGGCCGGAGGTACTGAGCGCGGCGGCAGCGGCGGGCGCGTTCGTGATAGAGGACGACTTCGCCCGCTGGCTGCCGCACGCAGGCCAAGCTCCGCCACCGCTGCTGGCTGGCGATCATGAGGGCCGGGTGGTCTACGTGACCTCGCTGACGAAGGCGGCCTCCCCGAGCCTGCGGATCGGCGCGGTCATTGCGCGGGGGCCGGTCGCCGACCGGCTTCGGGCGCTGCGCGCGGTGGACGACTTGTTCGTCTCCAGGGCCCTGCAGGAGGCGGCGCTCGAGCTGGTCAGCCGCCCGGGCTGGCCGCGTCACCTCAGGATCCTGAGCCAGGCTCTGGGCTCGCGGGCCGCGACGCTCGCCAGCGCGGTCAGCCGGCTGCTCCCTGAGGTCAGCGTTCAGCTGCCCGCCGGCGGAATGCACCTGTGGGCCAGGCTGCCAGCCGGCACTGACGACGCCGCGGCCGCCGAGGCAGCGCGGCGGGCCGGCGTGGTCGTGATGCCGGGCAGGCCGTTCTTCCCGGCCGAGCCGCCAGGCCCGTACCTGCGGCTGGCGTACTGCGGCGCGGCCAGCGAGGCCGACCTGGTCACCGCCGTCAGCAGGCTGGCCACCGCCGTCACGTTCCCTGACCCGACTCCAGAGCTGCGCCGCTGACTGGCGGCATCGAGGCAAGGCCCGCCGGCGCGGCCTCGCGCCTGCGCCCATGGCGGCCACCTTCTCGTGCCCCCTGCGCCGGTGATCACCGGGCCGCCGTTACCGCTGGCCCGAAGGCCTTGGCCCTTCGCTTGACCTGCGCGTATTAGCGCAGGTCAAGCCCAGTGACGGCCCTGCCGATGATCACGCAGTAGACCTCCGACGTGCCCTCGAAGTCGTGAAACTCATGGAGGTATGCGCAGTTTCCGCAGGCAGATGGCCTGATGGTCCATCGCTTGTCAGCACTAACTCAGCACCACAGGTGCGCAGGGTCTGCGCCGTTAGAACCAAGCCGCCCGGGATCGCTCAATCGCTGTAGTGGTACCGAGCCTTCAAGATCTTCACTTCCTTGTCGTCGGCGCGGTAGATCAAGCGGTGTTCATCGTCGATCCGACGCGACCAATACCCAGACAGGTCGCCTTTCAGTGGCTCAGGCTTTCCTATGCCTGAGAATGGGTCACGCTGGATTTCGCCGATCAGGCGCGCGATCCTCGTCGCCATCTTCCGATCCGCGCCCAGCCAGTACAGGAAGTCTTCCCAGGCATCGGGGTCGAAGTGGATACTTCGCACTACTCCCCC
>JASHSZ010000683.1 GCA_030040815.1 Streptosporangiaceae bacterium | reverse complement strand
GAGCTCGAGGACCCCTGGGAGAAGATCGGCGCCGAGCTCGTCAAGGAAGTCGCCAAGAAGACCGATGACGTCGCTGGCGACGGAACTACTACGGCGACGGTGCTCGCCCAGGCACTCGTCCGCGAGGGCCTGCGCAACGTGGCCGCCGGCGCGAACCCGATGTCGCTCAAGCGGGGCATCGAGGCCGCGGTGGAGCGGGTCAGCGAGGAGCTCTCCAAGCTGGCCAAGGATGTGGAGACCAAGGAGCAGATTGCCTCGACGGCCTCCATCTCCGCTGCGGACACCGCGATTGGCGAGATGATCGCCGAGGCGATGGACAAGGCCGGCAAGGAAGGCGTCATCACCGTTGAGGAGAGCAACACCTTCGGCCTGGAGTTGGAGCTCACCGAGGGCATGCGCTTCGACAAGGGCTACATCTCGCACTACTTCGTGACGGACCCGGAGCGGATGGAGGCTGTCCTCGAGGACCCCTACATCCTGATCGTCAACTCCAAGGTCTCGGCCAACAAGGACCTGCTGCCCCTGCTCGACAAGGTTGTTCAGTCGGGTAAGCCGCTGGTCATTATCGCTGAGGACGTCGAGGGCGAGGCTCTCGCGACCCTGGTGGTCAACAAGATCCGCGGTCTGTTCAAGTCCGTCGCGGTCAAGGCGCCCGGCTTCGGCGACCGCCGGAAGGCCATGCTTGGTGACATCGCCATCCTGACCGGTGGCCAGGTCATCAGCGAGGAAGTCGGCCTCAAGCTGGAGAACGCCGACCTCGACCTGCTGGGCAAGGCCCGCAAGGTTGTGGTGACCAAGGACGAGACCACGATCGTCGACGGCGCCGGTGACGCCGAGCAGATCTCCGGACGGGTCAACCAGATCCGCACCGAGCGCGACAACACCGACTCCGACTACGACCGGGAGAAGCTCGAGGAGCGGCTGGCCAAGCTCTCCGGCGGCGTTGCCGTCATCAAGGCCGGCGCAGCCACCGAAGTCGAACTCAAGGAGCGCAAGCACCGCATCGAGGATGCCGTGCGGAACGCCAAGGCCGCGGTCGAGGAGGGCATCGTGCCTGGCGGCGGCGTGGCCCTGCTGCAGGCGGGCAAGGTCGCGTTCGAGAAGCTCGACCTGAAGGGCGACGAGGCGACTGGCGCCCAGATCGTGCGCCGGGCGCTGGATGAGCCGCTGAAGCAGATCGCGATCAACGCCGGCCTCGAGGGCGGCGTGGTGGTGGAGAAGGTGCGTGGCCTGAAGCCAGGCCACGGCCTGAACGCGGCGACCGGGGAGTACGTCGACATGTTCGCGGCGGGCATCCCCGACCCGGCGAAGGTGGTTCGCTCTGCCCTGCAGAATGCTGCCTCGATCGCCGGACTGTTCCTCACCACCGAGGCAGTCATCGCGGAGAAGCCCGAGAGGGAGAAGGCTCCGGCCGCTCCTGGCGGCGGTGACATGGACTTCTGACCCGGTCGGCCCGACAGGGCCGCTCGGATCGGAGGTCGCACCTCGCGACAGCAGGCGGTCCCCCGGCGCTGGCCGGGGGACCGCCTTGTCTCTGGCCATTCGGACGCAAGCTCCGGCCGGTCCGCGGCGCCGGATTCGCTCCCGCCGCACGCGTCACTGGATCACCAGAAGTTCGCGCCGACCGTTACTTCCTAGGGCGTGCCGGCTCCACAACGTGTTCGGCGCGAGGGATCATCGGGTGGTGGCCCCCCCTACCGCTACCGAGCAGCTCATCCGGGACTACCTCAACAAGCTGTCGGTTGCGGCCCGCGATCTAGCCGTCGACGACCGGCGCGCGCTGCTCGAGCGGACCCGCAGTCTCATCGAGCAACGAGCGGACCTGGGCAGGAGGCCGTCGACGATGGACGTCGCCAGGGTGCTTGCGCGCCTGGGGGACCCGGCAGCGCTCGCTGACCAGGAGCGGCGGCGCCTGGCCACGCAGGGGACGTCAGCGCACTCCACGGCTGCCACACCTGCCCGCCAGGGCCTCCTGGGGAGAGCGCTGGGCCGTGACCACGGACGGCTGCGCGGCCTGCATGTCCGCGGGCCGGCCCGGCCGGATAGCCGCAATGGCGGAGCGCTCTCCGCATCGAACGGCGTAGCCAACGGCGTTTATCAGCCCGGAACGCCGGGGGAGAGCGACACTCAGGCTGCCTCAGTCGCCAATGCGGGCACGGGTGCGGGGCCAGCGGCCCAGGCCGCACCTGCAGCGCAGGCACCGGCACCCCCGTCACCGGCACCCCAGGCACCGGCACCCCCGTAACCCGCACCCCCGTCACCGGCACCGCCGGTACCGGCACCATCGGCGTCAGCGGGCGCGTCTGCTGACCGGCGGCAGAGTGCTGGCACGCCGCTGGGTGCTGACGGGCCGCCAGGTGCGGAGGGGCACGTGCCGACGGGCTCGCCTCCGGCTGCCAACGGCCCTGCGCACGTGACGGCGGCACCGTCTGACGCCGAGTCGCCGCCGCAGGGGCCATCTGCCGCCGCCCGGTACGCCAGCCACGAGTCCCGTGCGGAGCAGCAGCCTGCGGATGCTGCCTCGCCGGCCTCCGACACAGACGGCGACGACCGCGGTACCGGGTCGTCGGCCGGCGCTGCGGCCTCAGGTCCCACCCGGTCAGCCGACGACAGAGCGACCGCGACAGACGCCACGGCGACCGGTTCCGGTCAGCACGCAGCCGGGGCTGGCCCCGAGGGCGGAAGATGGCGTCACCCGCATGCTGCGACGCTGCGCGGCCCGGTGCGGCGGCAGGTCAGCCGCCTGGTCGGCTGGGCGAGCAAGCGCCCGCTGGAGGCGGCGGCGGTCGTGCTGATGGGGATCGGCGGGCCGATCTTCCCTCCGGTGTTCCTAATCGGCGCGACTCTGGCGCTCGCGTCGGAGCTGTGGGACGGCCGCGACAAGTGGATCGGGCTGGCCTCGCCGGTGGTGCTTACGGTGATCGGGCTCGCGGTGGGCGTCGCGGCGGGAGGTCGGGCACACTGGATGCACGAGAGCTGGGTCTATCTCAACGTAGTCAGCAGGGTTGCGCCGGCGCTGGGCGCCGGATACCTCGCCTGGCGGTGCCAACGGCCCCGGGGCCCATCGTCACTACCACCGTTCAGCAAGCCCTACAGGGCGTCCTGACAGCCGGCACCGCGCGGCCCGCGCCCAGGGCCCACGCCGGCGGACGTTGATTGGCGCGGCAGCGCCTGGGTATACAACGATTCCGCCTGGCACGAGCGGGCCAGCTCCCCGGCTGGCTCCGTGCCTGGCCGAGCGGCAGGGCGCCCGAAACGGATACCCTTACTCGCGGTGCCCAGTGCCCGCTCCCGCATTTTCCTCCTCGTGTAAGGTCTCGCTCGTGCCTACTGGCAAGGTCAAGTGGTATGACGCCGACAAGGGTTTCGGCTTCCTCACTCGTGACGACGGTGGTGAGGTATTCGTGCACTCGACGGCTCTCGAGCCGACGGGCACGGCGCTGCGGCCTGGCCAGCGGGTCGAGTTCGGGATCGCGGAAGGCCGTCGGGGCACTCAGGCACTGCAGGTGCGCCTGCTGGAGCCGCCGCCCACGGTGTCCAAGGTCCCCAGCAAGAACCCGGACGAGATGGTTCCCATCATCGAGGATCTGATCAAGCTTCTGGATGGCGTGTCCAACACTTATCGCCGCGGCAAGCATCCCGACAGCCGCGACGCAAAGAAGATCGCCGCGGTCTTGCGCGCCGTCGCGGCGGACCTGGAGACCTGACTGCCCGACGTCAGCTGCCGGCTGGCGACCGGAACGTGCTGGCCGCGGGGGAGCCGGTGACGGTGGGCCGGGTGCGAATGATGCGCCGGCGCCGCCGGACCAGCAGCCACACCAGTGCGACCGCGAGCGCAGCTGCGGCGAACGTGAGCCCCGCGAAACCGCTGCCGGTCAGCGAGAACAGCAGACCGACGAGGCCGCCGCCCACCAGCGCAAGCTGATTCACCGTTTCGGAGAACGCAAACGCCGACGATCGGCCCTCCTCCGGGATCTCCCGCTGCAGGATAGAGTCCTGCGCCACCTTCACAAGGGTCTGGCTGATCGCCGCCGCTAGCGTCACGATCAGGATTGATGCCAGGCCGAAGAAGACGGCGCACGCGATGCTGGCCGCCGTGGCGAGCACGAGCACGGCGAAGATCATTGCCTGCGGCCAGCGTGACCGCAGCGCGGAACCGATCATCGTGCCGAGCATGCCGCCGACCGCCACGGCTGCCGCGAAGCCGCCGAGCGCGATCGTGTCGGACAGGTGGCCGAACCGCTCGCTGCGCAGGATGAACGCAAGGAAGAACAGCAGGAAGCCGTAGCAGGCCCGCATCGAGGCGTTAGCACGCATCGCCTCGCCGACGACGGGTCCCACACGCGGGATGAAGAACGGCCGCCGTCGGCCGGCGGCCTGGCCGAGCGGGATCGTGGCATTGCGGGAGGCACCGGCGGGCATCGTCGCCCCGGGAACCGTGGTACCGGGAGGATCACCAGGGAACAGGGTTCCGTACGTCTCAGTCCGGCGACCGGAACGCCCGTTCCCCTGCCCTGCCGCCCAGTCGGCCGGGCCGGTCTGACGCGTCGCGGCACCCGAGCCGTCGGGCACGGCGCCGTTGCCGTACTGGTCCGGCGCAGGAACCCGGGCGGGCGCGTCGACGGTGTCGGGCAGCCGCAGGCCCGGGACCATGGCGAGCAGGTAGATCACTGTGGCCAGGCGAAGGACCCAGGCGGCGCCGTGGCCGCCGCCGCCCGTGATCTTGTCGACGCCGAGGGCCACCGCAGCGCCCGTGGTCGTGGCTATCAGCGCGGCGAGGTTGGACCGCGCATTGGCAGTCACCAGAGTTATCTCCGACGGCAGCAGGCGCGGCGTGACGGCAGCCCTGGTCACCACGTACGCCTTCTGCAGCACCAGGACGCCGAAGGCGGACGGCAGCAGCATCAGTACGTTTTTGTACTCGACCGCGCCCGACATGCCCCAGCACAGAAGGCCGCGGGCCAGCAGCGTCCCCATGAGGATGAACTTGTTGCCCTGCCTGACCTTGTCAAGCAGCGGTCCGATCAGGGGCGCAAGGATGGCATAGGGAGCAATCGTGACGAGCAACGCGATTGCCGCCCGGCTGCGTGCCTCCTCGACGGACGCACTGAAGAACAGGCTGCCCGCCAGCGCAATCGCCACGAACGCGTCGCCGAAGCCGCCTGCCGCCGTCAGCTCCAGAAGGTGAGAGAACCCGGTCCGGGATGCCCCGGAAGCGCCGGACAGCCGGTGGACGAAACGGCCTGCGCCGCCAGCCACGGCCGCGCTCACGTGGCCGGCGCGCTGCGACGCCGTGAGAATCGACCGGCCAGCCCTGCGAGCGCGTTCGGGCGTGCCGGGGTCTTCCATGGCATAAGTATTCTGCCTCCGCGGACCTGGTCACTACCGCCCGCGCCGTATGGAGTCGATGACCGGCCCCAGGACGAGGCAAACCATCAAGCAGTCCGCGGCCTGGCCATGCCAGGCACGTGGGCAGGCGGCCGGTGGTGTACGAGGTAGCCGGGTCGTCTGGGAGCCGTCCGCGGTCGGGAAATGACGGCATAGAATGGTGCCCGTTGACTAACAACGACGCAGGTCAGAGCGGGTACCAGGATGACGCCAGGGCCACGCGAGGCCGGCGGATCTCTGAGGGACAATTACTGACTGTGAGTCCTGTTCGCACTCGTACCGCCGTCCTCGACGCGGCCTGCGCCGAGGCGACCGACCTGGCCCGCGGCGCAGCCCTGGACCTGGCCGGAGCAGGCTTCGTCGGGGACCATGAAGGCGTCTTTGCGGAAGATGAGCGAGTCGCTACGCACTTGTTCCAGTGCCTGGACCGGGCCTACCGGGGGTGGCGGTGGGCTGTCACCGTAAGCCGGGCGGCACGGGCGCGGGCCGTGACGGTCAGCGAGACAGCACTCGTTCCGGGGCCGGACTCGCTGCTCGCCCCGCCGTGGGTGCCCTGGAGCGAGCGAGTACGGCCCGGCGACCTCGGTGTTGGCGACCTGATGCCGGCGGCGGAAGACGACGATCGACTGGTGCCCGTCAGCCTGCTGGCAGGCGACGAGGGCGTGCTGGACTGGGATGACAACTCGGGCGCTGCCCTGTTCGGCCTGACCGCCGGGCTGGAGACTGAATCGGCTGGAGACGCCGAGCCTGCCGCGACCGAGCGCCCATCGAGGGTGCTGTCGGCCATTGGCCGGGATGACACCGCGGCCCGCTGGTACCACAGCGAGCACGGCCCTGGCACGCCGCTAGCGAGGGCCGCGCCCGGACCGTGCGTGACGTGCGGTTTCCTGGTTCCGCTCGGCGGCCCGCTAGGCCGGGTATTCGGCGCCTGCGCGAACGAGTACGCACCAGACGACGGCCGGGTCGTGTCCCTCGATCACGGCTGCGGGGCGCACTCAGAGGCGGTCTCGGCGCGGCCCGGCACCGGCACGATTCACCCGGTCATCGACGAGGTGGGGTTTGACCTGGTCGACATGCCCGGCGTCGCTCTCGCCGACACGGTCTTCGAGTCGCTGGATCACGAGTCCTGACGGGCACCGCCCCGCTGCTCGGCGGCCGGCCTGCGACGCTCGGCTGCGCGGTTCCGCGACCGTTTGATGTACGGCACGTACGCAAACCCGAACAGGCCCATGAACGTGCCGAAGGCAGCAACCCAGACCCACCACCGGTCGGCATATGGCAAGGAATCCCGCACGACCAGCAACACAATGAGCGCCACCACCCAGCCCGCGGTGATGACACCTGTCACGACCCGGTCGTCACCCTCGAGCGGCGGTGGTGCTGGTCGTTGCGGGCGGCTCACCCGCCCAGGCTACCGGGGGGAACCGTGGGCTCCCAGAAGGACAAGACCAGTTTCATTGCCGGGATCCGCGGCGCCGCTGGCGACTAGCGACGATCATGAGAAGCCAGCCTGCGCCGGTCAGCCCGGTGCCGATGGCAGCTACCGCCATTCCGTCAAAACCCGCGCCAGGGAGTGACTGCTGACGTCCCGGATTGCCGGTGGCCCGGCCCGTGGCCACGAGGGCCTTTGGCGGTGCTGCTGCAGCCGCTCCCGGGTGAGCGGGTGCGGCGCGAGCTGCTGGCGCGCTGGCCATGGCGGGGGCGGCTAACAGCGCTCCAGCCCCGATCGCTCCGAATGTCGCCTGCCATCGTCGAGTCTGCATGCGCGCTACCCCCAGACCACGGCTCGTCGGCGGGCGAGCCCCGGACTGCGCCCTGCCGCGCGCCGCACATCGTAACCTTACAATCACGCACGGTTACAATAAAGTAGCTTAACGCGACGATGACCAGTTCAGAAGCCTTTTCCTAGTCTCGTGCACAGTTGTTTCAGAAGGCCGAGTCTGCCGACAGCGCACGTCGTGCCTGCGCGGCGCTCGTCGTCATGCGACGATTGCTGCCTGCGACGACCAGATCCGGTTGGCCGGATCGGCGGGCAGTGGCGACCGTACGGTCTCAGCTCGCAACGCAGCTACCTGCGGCGGAATAGCCCTACGCCGCTCGTAGTTAGCAAAGCTAATGAGTCAGGGTAATAAAGATGTCAATGCCACAGCAGACCAGGTCCGACGCGGGCCTCGCCAGCGCGCTGCGGATCTCGGTGAGTCGGCTCGCGCGCCGGCTCCGAGCGGAGCGGTACACCAAGGGCCTGGAACCGGACCTGTCCGATACCCAGCTAGCCGCGCTGGCTGCGCTCGAGCGGCACGGGCAGATGACACCCGGCGAGCTGGCCGAGCACGAGAAGGTGCAGCCGCCGTCCATGACCAGGGTGGTCGCGGTCCTGGAGGAACGCGGACTGGTGATGCGCGCTCCGCACACCACGGACCGACGACAGGTCGTGCTGACCGTTACCGAAGGCGGCCGGGCAGTCGTCCAGCAGTCGCGGAAGCTGCGGGAGGCATGGCTAGCCAGGCGCCTGCGCGAGCTGACGCCGGAGGAGCGGGCAACCTTGCGGGCAGCGGCGCCGATACTGGAGAAGCTCAGCCAGTCCTGAGCCGACGACCTCGCAGCTGGGGCGGTCGGACCTTCGGCTCGCTGCAGACCAGGAACTACCGGCTCTTCGCGACCGGGCAGGTCGTATCCAACACCGGCAGCTGGATGCAGCGCGTCGCGCAGGACTGGCTGGTGCTGGAACTGACCCACAACAGCGGTACGGCGCTCGGCATTACCACCGGCCTGCAGTTCCTGCCGATGCTGTTGTTCTCCCTGTGGGGCGGCGTGATCGCCGACCGCTACCCGAAGCGCCGGATTCTCATGGCCACGCAGTCGCTCATGGGCTTGCTCGCGCTGATACTCGGCCTGCTCGCGCTCACCGGGTCGGTGCGGATCTGGCAGGTTTACCTGCTGGCCTTCGCCCTCGGGCTGGTCACCGTCGTCGATAACCCGACCAGGCAGGCATTTGCAGTTGAGATGGTCGGCAAGGACGGCATGGCCAACGCCATAGCTCTCAACAGCGCCGTGTTCAACCTGGCCAGGATCGTCGGCCCGGCGGTCGCGGGCGTCGTGATCGGTGTCCTCGGGACCCCGGCCGCGTTTCTGGTGAATGCGGCGTCCTACGGCGCGGTGCTCATCGGGCTCAAGCTGATGCGCCCGGCGGAGCTGCATCCCGCGCACCGAGCGCAGCGCGGCGCAGGCCAGCTGCGTGCGGCGCTGTCGTACGTGCGAGCCCGGCCAGCGCTGTGGATGCCGCTAATCCTGATCTTCTTCGTATCGACCTTCGGGATGAACTTTCAGGTAACGAACGCGCTCATGTCGCGGACGGTGTTCCACACCGGCGCCAGCGCGTTCGGGCTCGCATCCGCGGTATTCGCGGCGGGCGCGCTTGGCGGCGCCCTGCTGGCTGCCCGCCGCAGCCGGCCGACGCTGCGGCTGCTGCTGGCCACGTCGCTGGCGTTCGGCGTCTTCGAGATCCTCACCGGTCTTGCGCCCGACTACCTGACATTCCTCGCCGCGCTCGTGCCTACTGGCCTGGCGGTGCTCACCTTCACCACGGCGGCCAACTCGAGCACCCAGCTCGGCACCGCGCCTGACATGCGAGGCCGGGTCATGGGCCTGTACATGCTGGTGTTCCTGGGCGGCACGCCGCTCGGATCACCGCTCGCGGGCTGGCTCGCGGCTGCCTATGGAGCGCGGGCAAGCATGATCGCCGGCGGTGTGATCTCGGCGCTGGCAGCAGTGGTTGTCGCGGCGCTGCTGGCGCGGCGTCGCGGTGTTCCCCTCCGGTCCTACCTGCGCCCCGCGGAGCTTGCCCGTATCACCGGCTGAACCAGGGCCGGTCGCGACACCCTGACGCTTTCAGCCATTTTCCCGCCCGGATTACACCGTTATGCGATGACGGAAGTGTAAGGATGTGCTCCCCGGTCACCGTCAAAGACGTCTGCCTCGGCCTCACGGCAGGGCGAGCATGCTGATAACAATGGCGACGTGAGGCTGTTTGTTGCACTGGCGCCCCCGGAGTCCGCGCTAGACGAGCTTGAGGACGCCGTCGCTCCGCTGCGCACCGCGTTGCCAGAGCTGCGCTGGACCGGCAGAGCGTCCTGGCACCTGACGCTCGCGTTCCTCGGCGAGGTGGGCGAGGAGGTCCTGCCCGACCTGGCTACCCGCCTCGAGCGCGCAGCGCACCGGCATCCGCCGCAGCACCTGGCCATCGCGGGCGGTGGCGCCTTCCCCTCGGCCCGCCGGGCCCAGGTGCTCTGGGCCGGCTTTGCGGCCGACGAGAAGGCCCTGGCCGGCCTGGCCGACTCGGTCGCAGCGGGGGCGCGCCGGGCCGGCGCGCCGCCACCCGGTCAGCACAAGAAATTCCGGGCGCACCTCACGCTGGCCCGCTGCCGCGTACCCGCCGACGTATCGAAGCTGACCCTCGCCCTCATGGGGTTCACCGGTGCCACCTGGACGGCGGAATCCGTCCACCTCATCCGCAGTTACCTTTCAGCCGGGCCGACGCGGTACGAGATCCTGGCGAGCTGGCCGCTGCAGCGCCGGCGTGTCTAGAGCCGCTCCAGCACGTAGTCGATGCAGTCGGTGAGCGCCTCGACGTCAGCTGGCTCCACCGCGGGGAACGTCCCGATCCGGAGCTGGTTGCGCCCGAGTTTGCGGTAGGAGTCGGTGTCGACGATGCCGTTGGCGCGCAGCGCAGCCGAGATCGCGGTTGCCTGCACCGAGTCGGCGAAGTCGATGGTCACAACCACCTGCGAGCGTTCCGACGGATCAGCGACGAATGGGTTGGCCAGCGTCGACTTCTCCGCCCACGTGTAGAGGATTCCCGAAGACGTCGCGGTCCGCCCGGTCGTCCAGGCCATCCCGCCCTGGTCGAGCATCCAGTCGACCTGGCCCGCGAGCAGGATCAGCGTGGCTATGGCGGGGGTGTTGTAGGTCTGCTGCAGCCGGGAGTTATCGATGGCGGTCTGCAGCGACAGGAACTCGGGGATGTAGCGGCCGCTCGCGGCGATCCGCCCGGCCCGCTCGACGGCCGCCGGCGACAGCAGGGCGAGCCACAGGCCGCCATCCGAACCGAAGCACTTCTGCGGCGCGAAGTAGTACGCGTCGAACTCACCGGGGCGGACCGCGATCCCGCCGGCCGCGCTAGTGGCGTCGACGAGCACGAGCGCACCGTCGTCGGCGCCGGCCACCCGCGTGATAGGCATGGCCACGCCCGTCGAGGTCTCGTTGTGCGTGAAGGCGTAGGCGTCGATGCCAGCCTCCGCGACCGGCGAGGGGTGCGTTCCCGGCTCAGACTTGATCACCGACGGGTCGGCCAGCCACGGGGCCTTGCTGGTCACGCCCGCGAACTTGGCGGAGAATTCCCCGAAGCTCAGGTGCTGGGACCTGTTGGTGATCAGCCCGAAGGCCGCCGTTTCCCAGAACGAGGTGGTGCCGCCGTTACCGAGCACCACCAGGTAGTCCTCGGGCAGCCCGAACAGCAGCGCGAGCCCTTCCCTGGCTCGCTGCACCAGCCCACGTACCGGCGCCTGCCGGTGCGAGGTGCCGAGCAGGTCGTGCCCGGCCGCGGTGAGCGCAGCCAGCTGGGCATCCCGGATCTTCGTCGGGCCGCTGCCGAACCGTCCGTCGGACGGGAGCAAGTCGGCCGGGATCGTGATCGCGGTCGGGTCAGACATCCTGATCGAACACCTCATCAGCACCGGGCACGTCGCGGACAGAACGGGACTTCGGGCCAACATATCGGGCGCTCGGCCGGACCAGCCGGCCGGTCTGCTTCTGCTCGAGGATGTGCGCCGCCCAGCCGGCGGTCCGTGCGCAGGTGAACATCGAGGTGAACATGTGCGCGGGCACCTCGGCGAAGTCCAGGATGATGGCGGCCCAGAACTCCACGTTGGTGGCCAGCACCCGGTCCGGGCGGCGGGCGTGCAGTTCCTCCAGCGCCGCCTTCTCCAGCGCCTCGGCGACCTCGTACCGCGGCGCGCCGAGCTCCATGGCGGTCCGCCGCAGCACCCGGGCGCGCGGGTCCTCGGCCCGGTAGACCCGGTGCCCGAATCCCATCAGCCGGTCGCCGTGATCCAGCGCCTGCTTGACGTAGGCCGTTGCGTCGCCGGTCTGCTCGACTGCCTCGATCATGCCAAGCACCCGGGCCGGAGCGCCGCCGTGCAGCGGTCCGGACATCGCGCCCACCGCGCCGGACAGGGCCGCGGCCACATCGGCGCCGGTAGAGGCGATCACCCGTGCGGTGAAGGTGGAGGCGTTCATGCCGTGCTCGGCCGCTGATACCCAATAGGCGTCGATCGCCTTGACATGCCGGGGGTCGGGCTCGCCGCGCCAGCGGATCATGAAACGCTCGGTGATCGTCTTGGCCTCGTCCACCCGCTTCTGCGGGACCATGGCCAGGCCAAGGCCGCGGGCGGACTGGGCCACGAACGACAGCGCCATCACCGACGCCCTGGCCAGATCGTCGCGAGCCTGCTCGTCGCTGATGTCCAGCAGCTGGTGCATGCCCCACGCAGGCGCCAGCATGGCCAGCGCGCTCTGTACGTCGACCCGGATGTCTCCGGAGTGCACCGGGATCGGGTAGGGCTCGGCGGGCGGCAGCCCCGGCGCGAACTTGTTGTCGACCAGCAGCCCCCAGACGTGCCCATAGGAGACATGGCCGACAAGTTCCTCGATGTCGACGCCGCGGTAGCGGAGTGCGCCGCCTTCTCTGTCCGGCTCGGCGATCTCCGTCTCGAATGCGACGATGCCCTCCAGCCCAGGTACAAAGTCAGACATTCGTCATCCTCCGTCTTCTGTCGGGGGCAGGCCAACGGTTAGCCCGAGGGTCAGGCCGCGTGTCGGGCGGCCGGGCCAGCGCCGTGAGGTGCCTGCGCCCCTATTCAACCTCCGTGTCCGGCGGATTGGTAATGCGGCCGGTCAGTGGCAGGGGCATGGCGGCCGGCCGCCCGATGCGAGAGGATCGCTACCCGTGGAGCCTTCGCGAAAGACGGCCACCGAGGGAGCCGGCACTGCTACTGGCCCGGGGGTACGACCCCCCGCGCCCCCCGCAGCCACGGAGCCAGCTGCCGGGCTCGGCCTGCCAGGGACGCTGGACGAACAGATGCTGCCGGCCGCGCCGATGAACCTGTTCGACCAGTGGATGGGCGACGTCCTGCGGGCCGGACTGCCAGAGCCGACTGCGATGGTGCTGGCCACCGTGTCGGCGGATCAGCGGCCCCGCGCGCGGATGGTGCTCCTGAAGGACTCCGGCCCGGATGGCTTTACCTTCTACACCAACCGGACCTCCCGCAAGGCCAGCGACCTGGCCGAAGTCCCGCAAGCCTGCCTCGTCTTCCCGTGGTACGCGCTGCAGCGGCAGGTGATCGTCGAGGGTCGGGTGGCGCCGCTGTCGACCGCGGACAGCGAGCCGTACTTTCATAGTCGGCCGCGGGGCTCGCAGCTCGGCGCCTGGGCCAGCCGGCAGTCGACGATGCTGACCTCCCGCGCCGAGCTGGAGGACCGGTACGCCGAGCTGGAGCGGCGGTGGCCCGAGGGGACGGCGGTCCCGATGCCGGAGTTCTGGGGCGGCTACCGGCTCTGGCCCGAGCAGATGGAGTTCTGGCAGGGCAGGCCTAGCCGCCTGCATGACCGGTTCCGTTACACCAGGACGGGAGCGGGCTGGGAGGTCGTCCGGCTCGCCCCGTGAGTTATCCCTGGTTGGGGGGAACGGAGTAGTTCTCCTCCCGCACCTCGGCAGCGACGCGGAGCGAGGCGCTCACCTCATGGAGGTCCACTCGCAGATTGCCCAGTCGATGCGCAGGCTCAAATGCGCCCAGCAGCCAAGCAGACCGCCGGGGTTGCCGACTGTCGCAGCGCCGCGCCGACCCAGCGGCCCGGGTCAGGAGCCCGGCGGGCCAGGTCGAAGCGCAGGGAAATGAGGTCGGGCGCACCGTGGGCGCGGGCGGCCCGTCCCAGTCGACCACGCCGGTCACCGTTCCGGCTTGGTGGACGAGCACGTTCTCGGGTGGAAGTCGAAGCGCACGAGGTCATCGTCGGCCAGCCGTTCCGGCACCTCCACACCAGCGCCTCGATCTCGGCGAGCAGCCGGGCGGTGCGGCGGTCGCAGGTGGCCATTGGGTCGTGCAGGCAGAAGCCGCGGCCGTTGGTCCGCAGGGTAGAGCGACCGTCCGGCCAGCGGACGTAGCAGGCGCCGATCTGGCCTCCGGCGGGCCGCCCTCCCCGGTCAGCCGGAGTCCGGTAGCGGCGGCTAGCTCGGCCAGCACGGCCGACGCGTGCCACTGGGCTGCCCGCCGGAGATCGGCCGGCTCGGTTGTTTCCGACCGCTGGTCGGTCGGGTCAGTTGTCGCCGGTACAAGCCGGCCGCGCTGCGGCATAGCATCGAGTCCGGAGGTAATCGCTTGTGACGGCCCACGGCCTTATCGATACGACTGAGATGTACCTTCGGACGGTCTTCGAGCTCGAGGAAGAAGGGATCGTCCCGCTCCGGGCGCGTATCGCCGAGCGGCTTTCGCAGAGCGGGCCAACCGTGAGCCAGACGGTTGCCAGGATGGAGCGCGACGGTCTGCTGCACGTCGAAGACGCCCGTGTGCTCGCGCTGACCCAGACTGGCCGCGACCAGGCCACGCGCGTGATGCGCAAGCACCGGCTGGCTGAATGCCTGCTGGTCAGCGTCATCGGGCTGCCCTGGGAAGAGGTCCACATTGAGGCGTGCCGATGGGAGCACGTCATTTCCGACAATGTGGAGCGCCGCCTGGTCGAGCTGCTCGATTATCCGGTTCGGTGCCCGCACGGGAATGTCATTCCGGGCCTGTCTGAACTCGGTGTTCCGGACGACGCGACTAAGCGCGCTCACGTGGCGAGCGCCGAGGCGGATATCGCCATGACGAACTTCGCCATACTCGGCGCCCCTCAGGTCGTCGTGAGCCGCATCAGCGAGCAGGTCCAGAGTGACGCTGAGCTCATGCTTAGACTCAAGACCATCGGGATACAACCCGGACGCGAGGTAACGCTTGCGGCCAGCGACAGCGGTGTGCGGGTGATAGGTGGCGACAGGGTCGGCGGTGACGGCGCGGAGTTGCCCGTCGAGGTTGCCGCGCACGTCTTTGTCACGCGGGTGTGACCGCAGCAGGGTGAGCTAGCGATGACGGCGCACGGACCCGAACGAACGCAGCTGACCGCTGGGGACGTCCTCGATCACGTCTCCGTCGGCGTGATCGTGACGGACCGGGAGTGCGGCCTGCTGTACGCCAACCAGTTCGCCGTGTCGCTGTTTGGCTTCCCCGACGACCCTGAGCACCTGACCGGGCGTCCGCTGCTAACGCTGGGAATCGAGCAGTCCGACGCGGGGACCGTGCAGCACATGGCTGAGAACGTGCTGCGCGGCTGGCCGTGGGAGGGCACCTTCGCCAGCCAGCGGATGGACGGCAGCCGGGTGTTCGTTCGCGCTCAGGCCGCGCCGCTGCGAGATGGCGAGGGTGAGATCAGCGGAATCGTGATCATGGCGCGGGAGGCGACGAGACGCGGGGGCCAGCGCGCCAGCGACCGGATCGGCCTGCTGGAGCGGATCGGCGAGCGGTTGTCCAGCTCGTTGGAGCTTGACGTGACCCTGCGCCAGGTCGCCGAGACGCTGGTGCCGCAGTTCGCAGACCACTGCTTTATCGACCTCCTGCAAGGAGACACGCTGATCCGGCGGGCGCAGCTGCACGCACGCGGCTGGATGCCCGAGCCGGGTACCTGGGCGCAGGTCGGAGAGACGATCAGGTACCCGAAGGGCCACTGGTGCGAGCGGGCGATGTCTGAGCTGGACACGGTGGTCGTCGCCGACATCACGGACGGCAGCTACTCAGAGGCGGTCGCCCCGAGCCCGGAGAGCGTGCAGATCGGGCGGAGTGTGGGCCTGACGTCGATGATCGCGGCCCCGCTGATCGCGCGCGGCCAGCTGCTCGGGGTCATGAGCCTCGCGCTGTCCATGCTCACCGACCGGGACGAGCGGCACTACGGGGCTGACGACCGCGACTTCCTCAGTGCCATCGCCAGCCGCATCGCCATCGCGATCGACAACTCGCTGCTGTTCGAGGAAGAGCGTCGCACTGCGCTGGCGTTCCAGACGAGCTTGCTGCCCAAGAGCCCGCCGTTCGTAGACGGGCTGGAGGTTGCGTACAAGTACGTGCCCGCCAAGCCGCTGGAGACGCACGGCCAGGGCATCCAGACTCAGGTCGGCGGCGACTGGTACGACATCATCCCGCTGTCGGCCGGCCGGGTCGGCATCGTCATCGGTGACGTCGAGGGACGTGGTGCCCGGGCGGCCGCCGTCATGGGCCAGCTTCGCGCGGCGCTGCGCGCCTTCGCCCAGGATGACAAGTCGCCCGCCGAGATCCTGCGCAAGCTGGACGACTGGGTCCGCTCGCTCGATCTGTCCGTCGCCGACGGAGATGGGTTCGCGGGCCCCGATACACCGACTGTCAGCTGCACCTACCTGGTGTACGACGCGTGGTCGCGCACGCTGTCGTTCTCCAACGCCGGGCACGTGCCACCGCTCATCGTGCGCGGTCACGACGTCAGCCAGCTGGAAATCAGCGACCGGGGGGTGCTGCTGGGCGTGCGCGGCAAGGGCGTGCCCGGCCTGCCCACCTACCGGGAGGAGATGCGCTACCTCGCGCCGGGCTCGACGCTCGTGTTCTACACCGACGGGCTCGTGGACCGGCGGCAGCGCGCTGACGGCACCGGCTTCTATGCCGATGCCGAGGTTCAGGACATGCTGCGGCAGTCCGTGCGGGACGCCGTCGCCGGGACGGTGCAGCAGGTCGCTGAGGCCGCCGAGCACGCCGTTCCCGGCGAGATCGACGACGACATGGCGGTGGTCGTGGTCCGGACGTCGGAGGTAGACCTGGCGTCCTGGGAGGGCCAGTTTCCAGCCGAGCCAGTCCGGGTGTCCGAGGCCCGGCGGCTGGCACACGAGACGTTCCTCGGCTGGGGAATGGATGCCGAGCAGACGGAGCTCGCGTGCCTGCTGGTTTCCGAGGTCGTCACCAACGTGGTGCTGCACGCGGCGCCCACGCCGACCCCGCGGCATGAGTTCGTACTGGAAGGCGCCGGGCCTGGCCCCCTCGGGATCCTGGGTGACTGGGAGCTGTCGCCGTACGAGGAGGCGTTCGGTGCCCCGCCGGGCAAGGACTTCACCCTCCGGCTGCGGCGCGGTCAGGAAGCCATCTGGGTCGAGGTGCTGGACTCCGACCTGCGGCTGCCGAGGATCAGGAGCGCGGGGGAAAGCGACGAGGGTGGTCGCGGCCTGTACCTGGTCGATCAGCTGGCTAC
>JASHSZ010000682.1 GCA_030040815.1 Streptosporangiaceae bacterium | reverse complement strand
GTGGCGGAGTACTGCAAGGCGACGCCAGGGTCCTGCGTGATCAGCCGGCCGGCGATGTCGGCCAGCACATCGGCAGGGAACGTGGCCGGATCGGGGAACCCGCCCGAGAACGTGATTACGTCTGACGACCCGGCGAGCGCGAGGATCGCGGTGATCTCGCCACCACCCAGTGACCTGGTGCGTCTGGCGAGCCCTGCGTTCCAGTCGCGCGCGGTGCCGCTGGCGCCAGAGTCCAAATGGCTGGCGTGGCTCTGGTCGATTGCTGTGGTCATTGGTGCTTCCGTCTCTTGACAGCCCATCTTACAAATGTAAGACTTTCTCACCTTCTGCTTTACAGAAGCAACGGCGATAACGCCCAGCATATCTCAAACTAGTGAGCTTTACGAACGGTCGGCTGGCATATGGCAACCGTCTCAGCGCCCTTCGCGAGACTGGGCGAAGTCACCTCGGCGGCCCCGCCGCGGGTAGACGTGGATGACTTCGACCTGGCCCTGCTGCACGCGCTGGCAACGGACGCCCGGCAGTCGCAGCGGGCGCTGGCCAGGCAGATCGAGATGTCGCCGCCCTCGGTCGCGGACCGGATTGCCCGGCTCGAGCGCCTCGGCGCGATCAGGGGCTACCGGGTTGACGTCGACTGGTCGGCACTTGGCTACCCAGTCGTCGTCTACATCGCGGTGACGGCAAGCCCCGGCGCGGACCTGAGCGAGATCATCAGAGCGCTCCGGGCGCTGCCCGAGGCGCAGGACATGAGCGTGGTCACCGGCGGCCTGGACTTGCTGGTCCGGCTGCGAGTCCGGGACCACGCGCACCTCCGCGAACTGCTGCTCACCGAGATCTTCCAGATCCACGGCGTGCAGCGGACCGAGACGTTTCTGTCCCTCGCTGACGTAGAGCCCGACAACTTCACCGCTGCGCTGCTGGAGCAGATGAGCCAGCGCCGCGGCGCTCCCAGGAAGACCTGATCGCATGCCGGGCCGTGGCGGGCGCCTCGCGGCGCTGGCTAACGAAACCCAACTGCCTCGGAGGACAGCCACGTGACCAGCAGCAGCGGAGCCGCCAGTCGGCCTGACACGCACGGCGTAGGCCAGCCAGGATTCGTCGCACGGAACGGCCTGTACACCCCCGGGCAGGCCGCCGCGGCGCACGAAGTCGCCAGCAAGATCCGTGAGCTCGATCTCCGCACCGTTCGCCTGGTGGTCGTGGATCAGCACGGCGTGCCAAGGGCCAAGTCGCTGTCGCCCGAGGTGGCCATCGCAGCGATGTCCAACGGCCTGGACTTCTCCGGTGCGATCTACAGCCTGGACTCCGGCAACCAGGTGTTCGTGCCGGCCTTCGTAGTAGGCGGTGGATTCGGCATCGCGGAGTTCACCGGCTTCCCGGACATCGTGCTCGTGCCAGATGCCGCCACCTTCCGGGTGCTGCCCTGGGCCGACCGGACCGGCTGGATGCTGTGTGACACCTATTTCTCTACCGGCCAGCCGGTGCCGCTGGACGGCCGCGGGCTGATGCGGCGCCAGCTGGCCGAGCTCGGCGACGCGGGCTACGACTACCTCGCCGGGATCGAGATCGAGTACTACATCGTCAAGGTCGACTCCGAGCACATCGCGCCGGCAGACGCCGGTTCCACGCCGCCGCCGCCAGCAGTCAGCGTGTTCGAGCGCGGCTACCAGTACCTGTCGGAGGTGAGGCTGGACAGCGTGGCCAGCACGCTGGAGCAGATCCGTGATGGCCTCGCGGCCGTCGGACTGCCACCCCGCGCGATGGAGGATGAGTGGGGACCCGGCCAGATGGAGTTCAGCTTCAGCCCGATCGGCGGGCTCGCGGCGGCTGACGCCGTCGTGCTGTTCCGGTCCGCCGTCAAGCAGATCTGCCAGCGCCGCGGGCTGCTGGCGACGTTCATGTGCGTACCAGCGCTGCCGAACTTCTTCCCGTCGGGCTGGCACCTGCACGAGTCGCTGATCTCGCGCCAGGACGGGCGAAACGCGTTCGCCAGCAACGACGACTACCTATCGGCGACCGGGCGGCAGTTCGTCGCCGGGCTGCTTGACCACGCGCTACCGATGGGCGTGTTCGCCACGCCCACAGTCAACGGCTACAAGCGGTTCCGGCCCTACTCCTTCGCGCCAGACCGGGTGTGCTGGGCGCTGGAGAACCGAGGCGCGCTGGTCCGCGTCCAGGGTGCGCCAGGCGACGCCAACAGTCACGTCGAGATGCGGATGGGCGAGCCGGCCGCCAACCCGTACCTGTACATGGCCGCGAACATCGCCGCCGGGCTCGACGGCATCCGCCGGGCACTCGACCCACCGCCGCCAGTCGAGGCCGACCCGTACGCCACCGACAGCACCCCGCTCCCGGCGTCTCTCGGCGATGCGATCAGGGTGCTCGACACCGACGAGTTCTTCCGCAAGGCGTTTGGCGACACCCTGGTCGATTACGTGCTGCAGATGAAGCGGTCGGAGGTAGCGCGCTACGACGCAGCTGTCGCGGAGAACCCGCCGCCGGAAGGCCAGAACATCAGCGACTGGGAGATGCGGGAGTACTTCGAGTTCTACTAACCGCGAGGAGTCCCACGATGACGTTGCAGCACATCGTGCTGTTCAGCTTCCCCCGCGACCTGTCCGCGGCGGAAGCAGCGCAGCTGCGGGACATGGTGGCCTCCTGGCCCACTGAGATCGGCCTGATGACCAGGTGCCGCCTGGGCACCGACCTGACCGGTGCCCGCACCCGCGGCTACGCCTACCTGCTGTACACCGAGTTTCCCGACGTGGCGACCATGAACGCCTACCGGGCGCATCCCGTCCACGTGAAATTCATGGACTGGCTCGCGGAGCGCGACTGCACGCCGCTGGCCTTCGACTACGTCCTGGACGAGCACACAGTCTTCATACCCGAGACCTGAGAAGGGGAGGAACGGAGCCATGGCCAACATCAAACCTGAGTTCCGCGGCACCAGCCTCGGCGAGCTCGCGCACGGATCCCTACATCTGTGGGATGCGATCGCGATATCCGTCTCGGTGATCGCTCCGGGCATGGCCCTGTTGCTGAACGTCAGCGGCGTTTCCGTCGTAGCCGGCGGCTCCACCCCGCTGGCGTTCCTGCTCGGCGGTGTGGCGTGCCTAGCGCTCGCGTTCGTGGTCATCGGATTCACCCGCCGGATGGCCACCGCCGGCTACGCCTACACCTACGCCAGCCGCAGCCTCGGCAAGGAAGCCGGTTTCATGGCCGGCTGGCTGTACTTCTTCGGATTCATCTGCTTCGTGCCGATGACCATGTCGGGCGTCGGCTACCTGGCCGCCAACCTGCTCGGCCTGAGTCC
>JASHSZ010000681.1 GCA_030040815.1 Streptosporangiaceae bacterium | reverse complement strand
GCACCAGGCCGCCACGGACGCAGGCACCAGGGCGGCACTGGCAGACCGGATCAAGAGGCTCACAGGGCTAGCTGAGCGGCAGAGCGCCGCCGTGATCGAGTGCGCCGACCTTGATACGGCCATCAAGGTGGCCGCTGCGCATCCGCTCGCCGGCACCGCCACGGTCGAGGTGCGGCCGCTGGAAGACTTCCCTGGCGACTAGTAATTGCGCTCGGGAGGCGGCGTGGCAGTCCTGACGAGCTGCCGCTCGATGGCCGGCAGGTCATACTCGCGGGTGCGGAGCCCCTGATTCAGCAGCCACGCGGTCATGTCGAGACGGAAGGCACGGTAGACGGGATTGATGGCGGCCTCTTCCGGCGCGGTTAGCGGCCAGCCGCTCCGGGCTAATTCCTTCTGGTAAGCGCCGACCGCATCCGGGGCCCGCCAGGTTCGGGCGACAGCAAGCTCGTAGGGCCGGGAGTCTAGATGCGTGAGCCCGAAGTCGATCACGCCGCCTGCTAGGCGCCTCCGCCGGTAGTGCACGTTCCACTCGGCGAAATCGCCGTGCACGACCGTCAGCGGCAGGCTGTGGGCGCCGACCGCAGCCAGTGCCGCACGGATGTCTTCTGCCGCAGCCGATGCCCAGCGGCCCAGCCGGGGGCTCACTGCCATCAGGCCGTGCACGCACGCCCGCCAGTCGACGCCAGTGTGCACGCTGACGTCGTCGTGTTGTGCACGTCTTGTGCGAAGTCGGGCAGATCCATAGGGCTGATCTGCTGACCTCGCACCTGGCCAGTGAAGCCGCCCATCTCGGCGGATGACCTGGCAGCCGGGCCGACCTTCACCGTCTGGCAGAAGCCTGATGGTTCGCTTACTCAAGCTCACTGAGGTCGGCCAGGTCGATGCCCAAGATCTCGAGGGCAACGGCGCTACGCTCTCCGCAGTCAGCTCCGAAAGGACGAGCCGGTGACAGCAGAACCCAGAGGCGAGATGGCATCGGGCAGGGCGAACCGCGGCCAGCTGCGAGCGTCCCAAGCCGACCGCGAGCAGGTGATCGATGTACTCAAAACCGCATTCGTGCAAGGCCGACTGGCCAAGCATGAATTGGACGCGCGGGTGGGTCAGGCGTTTGTGTCGCGCACCTACGCGGAACTGGCCGTGATTACAGCTGATCTTCCTACCGGGCTCGTCGGAACCCAGCCACCGCGGAAGTCCGCTCCGGCAAAGGCTCAGCCCCAGAAGACCACGGACATCAATCCGGCAGTCGTCGCCCTCATCACGGGGATGAGCGCGCTCACAGCAGGCTTGTGGGCCGTGCTGATCGGCCACAAGATCAATGATGACGGCGCGAAAATGATGGTGCTATTTCTGTTGATACTGACCTTCACGGACATCGGGATGCTGATCCTAGCCGGGGTGGTGATCCGCGAGTCTCACCATCAGAAGCATTCCGGTCACCAGCTGCCGCCGTCAGCGCCCACGGCACGAGGTCAAACATCGCGGCGCCAGGTGCCCGGCGCCTCGGCCCAACAACTCCCGCAGGCAAATCCCGGTCGGCAACTTACCGCCGAAGCTCAACGAAGCGTTCCCCCCGGCGGCAATCGTTCAGCTCGCGGCAACCGCAGCCTCGGAGCAGTCTCAGCAGCCTCGTAGCCGGTGCCGTACAGGGCGAAGTACGACTGTCACACTCGACTAAATCTGATCGACCACTTCGCGTGGTAGCAGGTCCCGCCAGTTCGGCAACCGCGTGCTCGTCCGCTCCTCCGCCAGCGCGTGGAGATCCCGGCCCAGCGACGGGAGTTCGCGCAGGTTAAGCGCAGGAGTTAGCTCGCCGCTTCCCTGGAGCGCCTCGTAGAGCAGCAACGCACCGTACAGATAGACGGGTGGGGCCACGAACTGCCCCGTGGGCTCACGACGGAGCAGCAGTCCTTTCGGGCGCCTCTCCATGAGCAGCTCGGTCGCAAGCATCGACGGATGGACAGCGGCGCTCGACTGGTAACGGTAGAGCCCGTCGTACATGAAGCTCATGCCGACCTCGCGGGCCTGCTGTTCGAGCCTCTGCCGGTGATCGGGCTGTGGGTCTCCGAGTTCGGCCGCGAGTTGCATGCGACCAGCGGCAACCTCCTCGCCTTCCTTGCGCTGTGCCGGCGTGAGTGCTTCCACGGCGGCGTCGTGCAGAGCCGGTGCGTGGTGGCGAAGCCGCTCTCGCCACAGGTCGCGGGCAGCATGGTCGTCCGCCATCCAGAGTTTCCAGTTGCGGTCTGGATCGTGTGCGAGCCAGCGCTGGCGGATGAGGAACTCCAGCATCGAGCGCAGTGGCCCGACCGCTTCCAGCACCTGCCCGTCATCGGCGAGCGTGTAGGCGGCCCGGAGAAAACGGCGCTGGCGACCGACGAGGCCGATGATCGCGCGGCGATAGGGCGGAAAGGGCCGCGGTCGCAGACGGCCCTCGAAACGCGGGATCATGAAGTCCTCGTAGATGCGGCTCGCGTCGAGGAGCGCGAGCCCAAGCGACCGCGCCTTCGCTGCTTCGTTGCGCGGCTGCGTCATAGGGCAGAGCGTACTTCCCGGATGCCGCACACCAATTGAGCCAACTCTCCGCGTAGCGGCAGTGGTGACGGTGGGGACAGTGCAGCAATGTCCTGCCTCCCCATGACCAAGATCAACTGCACTCTGATGTCTGCCGGAAAATACAAAATCCGCGCTAGACCACCGCGACCCTTCGGGTCGACGTTTCGAGGAAGGTTTCCAAGCTAAAGGCTGCTCGCACTGGTGGCTTTTGCTGGTGGCGTTCCACGCAGCACCAGTGGTGATTCACACAGTCCAGTACAGTTCATCTATCCAGGTAAGCGGTGGTGGAGCAGGCAGTGCTGTCGCCTCATGTGCGACAGGTTACGACGGATCCGTCTGCGACCCTAGACCTGGCTTGGCACCTGGGCGCGACCCAGCCGCCGATACGTCCCGGCTTGCGGCATGACACGACACCGCATATCGTTGCGATGTATCAAATCGATACATCGGGCTGACGGTTTCCGTTAGCCCGGCTGACGCTGGCCCGGGCGCCGCGTCGCTAGCTGATGATACTAACGTCGTGAATGCGAGGTGCGGGAGGGTATGAGCAACCAGCGTTCTGCCGTCCTCGAGCTCGCCATCCTCGGCATCCTGCATGAAACTCCCATGCACGGTTACGAGCTGCGCAAGCGGCTGAACTCGCTGCTCGGCGCCTTCCGGGCGTTCGGCTACGGCTCGCTGTACCCGGCCCTGAAGGATCTCCTCGGCAACGGTCTGATCGCCGCCGAGGACCCCGTCCCGGACACCGGCGGGGCCCTCCGTCCGGCGGATCGCCCGCGCCGCTCGCGGATCGTGTACCGGCTCACGGCCGAGGGCAAGGAACGGCTCAACAACCTCCTCGGCCAGTCCGGGCCGGCCGCCTGGGAGGATGACGGGTTCGGCGTGCACTTCGCATTCTTCGGCCTCACCCAGGCCGACATCCGGATGCGCATCCTCGAGGGCCGCCGCAGCAGGCTTGAGGAGCGGCTCGAGGCGTTCCGGGCGGCGGCGACGCGCACCAGGGAGCGCGTCGACAGCTACACGCTCGAGTTGCAGCGGCACGGGCTCGAGTCAGTGGAGCGGGAAGTCCGGTGGCTCAACGAGCTGATCGCGTCGGAGCGGCAGTCGGGCCAGCCATAACAGACCACACAAGGCGGCGGAGCGACCGCTGTCCGCTGACGGCGACCGTCGCTGCGCAGCACTAGAGAAGGAGCAATCCTCATGGGTTCGGTACGGGTAGCGATCGTGGGCGTCGGGAACTGCGCAAGTTCCCTCGTCCAGGGCGTTGAGTACTACAAGGACGCCGACCCGGCGGGCCGGGTACCGGGCCTGATGCACGTACAGTTCGGGCCTTACCACGTGCGCGACATCGAGTTCGTCGCCGCCTTCGACGTGGACGCCAAGAAGGTGAGCCGCGATCTCGCTGAGGCCATCGTCGCAAGCGAGAACAACACCATCAAGATCTGCGATGTGCCGCCGACAGGTGTGATCGTCCAGCGCGGTCCCACGCTGGACGGACTCGGCGAGTTCTACTCGCAGATCATCACCGAGTCCGACGAGCAGCCTGCGGACGTGGTGCGGGTGCTCCGCGAGACGCGCGCCGACGTGCTGGTGTCCTACCTGCCGGTCGGCTCCGAGCAGGCCGACCGCTTCTACGCCCAGTGCGCGATCGACGCCGGGGTGGCCTTCGTGAACGCCCTCCCGGTCTTCATCGCCTCCGACCCGGTCTGGGCGGCCAAGTTTGCTGCTGCGGGCGTGCCGATCCTGGGCGACGACATCAAGTCCCAGGTCGGCGCCACCATCACGCATCGCGTGCTGGCCAAGCTGTTCGAGGACCGCGGCGTGGAACTGCTGCGGACCTACCAGCTCAACTTCGGCGGGAACATGGACTTCATGAACATGCTGGAGCGTAAGCGCCTGCAGTCCAAGAAGATCTCCAAGACCCAGTCCGTGACCTCGCAGATCCCACACGAGATGGCCAAGGCCGACGTGCACATCGGCCCGTCCGATCACGTGCCGTGGCTGGATGACCGCAAGTGGGCTTACGTCCGGCTCGAGGGCCGCTCGTTCGGCGACACGCCGCTCAACCTGGAGTACAAGCTCGAAGTCTGGGACTCGCCCAACTCGGCTGGCATCATCATCGATGCCGTCCGTGCGGCGAAGATCGCGAAGGACCGCGGCATCGGCGGGCCGGTGCTGTCCCCCTCGTCGTACTTCATGAAGTCGCCGCCGGAGCAGTACAGCGACGACGTCGCGCGCGACGCGGTGGAGAAGTTTATCCGCGGCGAGCTGGACCGCTGACTTTTGCGGGGAACGTAGTAGCCACGGCACCTGTCGTAGGTCCGCGCTCGGTCGGTGCACATTTCTGAACCGCAGGGCCGGATTGTGAGAACGCCGCCGAGTATGGGCCGGCGGCCACGCAGCCAGGACCCCCGCTCACCGTTGGCGTACGCCGGGGTGCCCGCTTCGGTGGCCGCCCTGGCTGATAGTGACCAGGCCCCGTAGGCTGTGCCCGTGTCCAGCCAGGAGCCGCGTGAGCCTGCGTCGGCGACCTTTGGCCGTCAGGAGCCTGACGGGCGGCCGACTGACGGCGGTCCGTCAGCCAGTGCCGGGCCAGCAGGCACTCCGCACCGGTCCTCGTTCTTCCGTGACCTGCGGATCGTGTGGGCCGAGCATGATTTCCGGCGGCTGCTGTCTACTCGGTGTATTTCGCAGACCGGCGATGGCATCTTCACGGCCGGAGTCGGCACGTATGTGTTCTTTAACAGATCGTTTTTCCCGGACCCGGCGGCAGGCGCCGCCGCGTTCGCGGTCCTGTACGGGCCCTACTCGCTCATCGGGCCGTTCGCGGGCGTCTTCATCGACCGCTGGTCACGGCGCCAGATCCTGACCTACTCGGCCCTGCTCAGGTCCGTTTTCGTCGTGCTGACAGCGGGGCT